>DASXPQ010000027.1:0-14339 GCA_036493575.1 Pirellulales bacterium | reverse complement strand
CGGGCAAGTCGAGGCTGCTGCGGCCCAGGGGGAACGGAAGAAAGGGAGCGGCGTGCCACTTGAGATTGGCGATCAATGGCATTTGGGAGGAATTACCAAGAGTATCACGGCCACCATGATTGCGCGATTGGTGGAATCGGGTCAGATGAAATGGTCGGACACCGTCGGCGAGATTTTTCCTGACGCTTCGGTTCATGAAGATTGGAAGCCGGTCACGCTTAGGCAGCTATTGACCGACACCGCGGGAGCGCCTCGAAACTTTCCCAAAGAGGTTAATCTCCAACGGCCGCCACTCGGTCCGGAATGCACACGGGCGCGTCGAGAAGCAGTGCTGAATGTGATCGCCGGCAAACCGGCATATCCACCGGGCAAGAAGCATGAATACTCGAATGTCGGCTACTCTATTGCCGGCGCGATGGCTGAAAAGGTGACTGGCACCACCTGGGAAGATCTCGTGAAACGAGAGGTTTTTGAGCCGCTAAAGCTCACCGGCGCTGGGTTCGGCCCGCCGAAGAGCTCTGACGAAACTCTCGAACAGCCGCGCGGCCACCGAGCTGGCATGGCTGGGAAATATTCGGTGGACGACAAGTCGGACAATACTCCCATCATGGGCCCCTCCGGCATGATTCACATGACGCTGAGTGATCTTTCCACTTATGCCAATGAACACCTGCGGGGGGAGCTGGGCGAGGGGAAGCTCCTCTCAGCTAAGACGTACAAACTGCTCCACAAGCCTGAACTCGACGCCAATGCGTGCGGCTGGGTGAAGAACAAACCAAGCGCGGCCATCCCGTACATAGAGTACTGGCACAACGGATCGAACACGGAGTGGTACGCGCTGGTCGCGTTCATCCCGGAGAAGAAGATGGTGGTGGCCGTCACGGCGAACGACGGCGACAGCCGGCAGGCCGAAGCAGCCGCATGTGAGATTTTGATAGACAGCGTGAAGAAGTTTAGCGTTGGAGCGGCCCAAGCCCGTGAGCGCGGCGAGCAACAGCCGGCGACTTCAAGCGGGAGCCAGTGAGATTGGGTTCAATTACCGAAGATCGACTGTAGTGTAGGGATGATCATGCAAGATGAGTGGCTCAATTTGTAAGAGATTTTTACATGCAAAAGGAATCGAACATGAAAGCGATTATTTTGGCGTGCGGCATGAGTTGTGCCATGGCTTGCGGGGTCATCTTTGCAGAGGAAAAGGCTGCGGGAGACCCGGCCCGCAAATATGTGGATGAGTTTTTGGCGGGGCATATGCAGCCGCTGTTGGACCGTGCGTCGCCGGAGCTGAGCGCGCTCATGAAAGATACCAAGAGCATGCAAACGCTGCGCGCTAATACTATTGGGGAAAACGCGACGGTTGCCGATGAGCAAGTGGCAGTGACGTATGCACGAATGGTGAAGTCGGCCAAGGGGCAGACGTGGTCGATTACGGCAAGCGTTTCTGGGAGCGGTCAATTAGTCGGTTTTCTGATTCGCCCGGCCGGTGAGGCGCCGTCCGATTTTTTAGACTACAAAACGAAAGCGGCATTGCGCTTGCCCTTTGCCGGCACTTGGACGGTGTTTTGGGGTGGCCGGAGCGTTAAAGAAAATTATCATGCCGCGTATCCTGACCAACGTTTTGCTGATGACATTGTGGTGATGAAAAATGGAACTACCCATTCCGGCCGCGTCGGAAAAAATGAGGATTTCTATTGCTTTGGGCAACCGCTTGTTTCGCCGGGGAGCGGGGTCGTGGTGTCTGTCGTTGATGGAATCGCAGACAACGTGCCGGGCAAAATGAACCCGACGGAGCCTTGCGGCAATCACGTGGTGCTTGATTTGAGAAATGACGAATATTTGTTCATGGCGCATTTGCAAAATGGAAGCGTGAAGATGAAGCCTGGAGACCATGTGAAAAGCGGGGACGCGGTGGGCCTGTGCGGCAATACCGGGAATTCGTCGGAGCCGCACTTGCACATCCATTTGCAGACCACGCCACGCTACGGCGATGGCAAAGGGTTGCCGCTACAATTCCAACATTACCAGGTTGACGGGAAGGGAGTGGACCGCGGCGAACCGAGCAAAGGGCAAGCGATTTGTGATGATGCGAGTGCGGGTGGGCCGTAGAACTTCGGATACATGCCATCCAGCCGCATTCTGTCGATTTGGCAAATCTAATATGGGGTACTGGCCATTGATTAGGAGTTAGATTCATGACCAGAAGCTGTTTCAAAACCGGGGGCTAGCGCCCTGCGGCTGATTGAATCAGCCGGAACTGCTGAACCGCGCGGTCACTACAAGCGGAGGATAGAGTTGCCGCTGAGGCGGCGGATGAGGCGGCGCATTTCGAGGACGCTGAGGGTGGCGAGGACTTGGGGGGCGGGTAGGCCGCTTGTTGTAATTACTGTATCGACCGAGGCGGCTTGATCTGGGATGGCGTCGAGGACCTGGCGTTCTAAATCGTTTAATGTCAGTTCGGCGGGGTGATGGATTTCGCGGCCGTCGGATTGGGCGGGGACAGCGGCGACGAGGGGGCCGAGTTCTTCGAGGACATCGTCGACGGTTTCGACGAGTTTGGCGCCGTCGCGGATGAGGCGGTGAGCGCCGTGGGACATGCGGCTGGTGACGGGGCCGGGAACGGCGAAGACGTCGCGGCCTTGTTCGCCGGCATGACGAGCGGTGATGAGCGCGCCGGAGCGGAGAGAAGCTTCGACGACGATGACGCCCAGCGATAGCCCGCTGATGATGCGATTGCGCTGCGGGAACATGCCGGCCAAAGGTTCGAAGTGGGGCGGCGATTCGCTGATGACCGCGCCTTGGGCGGCGACTTGCTCGGCGAGTTCCTGGTTTTCGGGGGGATAGATATTTAGAACGCCGCTGGCCAAGACGGCCAGGGTGCGGCCGCCGGCGGCGAGTGCGCCGCGATGGGCGGCAGCATCGATACCGCGGGCGAGTCCGCTGACGACGGTGAAGCCGGCGCGGGCGAGTCCGCCGGCCAAGCGTTCGGCCTGAGTTAATCCGTAGTGGGTGGCATGTCGCGCGCCGACGATGGCAATGGCCAGGGTGTCGGCGGGGATGATACTGCCTTTGACGAAGAGGATGCCCGGGGGATCGGGCAGATCGTTTAGCAGGCGGGGGTAAGCTTCGTCATGGTCGGCAATGATATCGATGTGATTGCGGCGGCATAATTCGATTTCCGCTGCAACATCGATTTCGTCGTTGGCGGCACGGATGGCGCGACAAAGTTTTGGGCCGACGTGATCGACCGAGCGCAGG
The DNA here is from genome assembly GCA_036493575.1 of Pirellulales bacterium. Classification (GTDB taxonomy): domain Bacteria; phylum Planctomycetota; class Planctomycetia; order Pirellulales; family JADZDJ01; genus DATJYL01. The sequence continues at coordinate 11,087 of DASXPQ010000027.1, read as the reverse complement.
TCGGAGGTTGAGGCGGCGAAGACGGCATCGGGAGTGCCAAATTTTTCGAGCAGTTTTCGCCGAGTGCGCGGCCCGACACCGGTGACTAATGAGAGCCGGAGCGCAGCGGCAAGTGAAGGAGAGACCGCGGTTGAATTCGAATCGGGCGGCATTGCGGCGGCCGAGTGTTTTGATGAACCGGGAAGACAAGAATGGATACGAGCACGAGAGGGACCCATTCTAGCGGGTGGGGGCGGAATCGCTAGGGTCCGAGAGATGCACTGGTCACCTGAGCGATGGATGACCCCCTAAGATTCTTTCAATCCTACCCAAGCAACGAACATGCCAAATGGCACGAATATCGCTCTAGTTCGTGTGGAACCTGGAGGAGCTTATTATGGCAATTGAACGACAAAAAATTGAGCAACGGATTGAGCAATTAGAGACCTTGGCCCGGGCGCTTGACGCTCAAGTTGAACATACCGAATGCGCTAGGGAGCAGGCGCGCGAACAGATTGAACTACTAAAAGAATCGCTGGCCGAAAGGCCAAGCGGGCTAACACAGAATACTAGGCTGACGTAGAACACTTCACTTCCATTGCCGCTCGATGCTCGTCGGTGACCGGCATGATGTAGGTGACGACTTTCTCCAAAAGCGATTTGCCGCCGAGCGTGGCGTGGTTTCTGCCGTCCACAAGTTGAATGTAGACTGGGCCTACATATGATACGGGCGCAATTTCAAGCACGTCTTCCGCGGGTGAAGATGCACCGGGCAGGACGGCCACTTGGTCGCCGGGTTTTAGATGAGAAAACATGTGGGTCGCTATTCTTGCGGTTCATCCGGCAATGAGCGGATTCGGGCGACGTGGTCACGAAGAGAAGTGATTTGAGTCTTGCAAGTATCGATGAGCTGCTCGGCTGTTCTGATTTGATTTTCCATTTGAGAGATCATCAACTCCAGCTCGGCGACACGCTCATTATTGTTCATGGGCTTGATTATAGCTGAAAGATGGGTTCGAAGCTAAATCGCTACGATCCCCGCTATCTAGCCTCGCAGCGGATGCCTGAGTTGGGCCTGGAGAGAAGCGAATGGCGGGCAGACTACGGGAAGGAACCGCGTGACTAGCGTGGGTAACTGGGAGCCCGAATTCCCCCGTCAGAGCCGGGGGTGTCTGGGCCAGGCAGCGGATAGTCGCCGGCTTGAACGACCATGCGAACGAGTTCGGCCAAGGAAGAGGCGAGCATTTTTTGCAGGATCATTGCCCGGCGAAGTTCGACGGTTCGAAGACCCAAATCGAGATCGCGGGCGATGGTTTTGTTTGGGCGGCCTTGGATCAGCTTATCTAGCACACGTCGTTCGTCCGGCGTAAGCGTGGCGAGACGGCGACGGATTTCATAGCGGAGTAAGCGCTCGCTGCGTGTGGCGGCGCCGTTTTCCATGGCTTGGGAGATTGAATCCCATAATTTGTTGTGCCCGGGTGCTTTTTCTAGAAAAGTGGCGGCGCCGTTGCGCATGGCCCGGACTGCGGTTGGAATATCGCCGTAGCCCGTGATCACGACGACGGGCAGGTCGATTCCTTCTTCAACGAGCCGGTCTTGTAGGTCCAAGCCTGACATGCCGGCCATGCGAACATCGATGACGAGGCATCCGCTTTTGCTGCGATCGTAGCGGTCCAGGAAATCCTCGCCGGATTCGTAGGTTTCGGCTTGTAGCCCGCGCGATTGAATCAAGGCGGCCATGGAATCGCGGGCGGCGGGATCGTCGTCGACGATGAAGACGGAATCAAGCGTGGCAGTAGACATGGTGCGGCTCCTCCTTGAATGCCGGCAGCGTGAAATAGAAAGTTACGCCTTGATCGGGATTGTTCTCGGCCCACAAGCGGCCTTGATGCGATTGAATAATGGACCGGCAAACGGCCAGGCCCAAGCCAATGCCTTCCGATTTTGTGGTGAAGAACGGCTCGAATACTTTTTCCAAGTTATCGGGGCTAAGGCCGCGGCCATTATCGTGCACGGAGATTTGCAGGCCGCCGCCGACTGCGGTAGTTCGCACAAGCAGAATTCGCGCATCTTCCGGTCGTTCTGCGACCGCTTCCATGGCGTTGCGCAGGAGGTTCATGAGCACCTGCTGGATTTGAACCGCATCGGCGAGAACAGGGGGCAGATTATTGTCGAGTTCGCAGCGGAGCATGACACAGTGCATGCGCAGATCGAAGTTGACCAGCAGCAGACTGTCGCGAACCAGGCCATTGATATTTAGCTTGGCACGACGGGAGGGCGCTTTGCGAACAAATCGACCGGCATTGCGGATGATTTCCGCTGCGCGGTTAGCTTGTTCGGATATTTGCTTTAGCCAGTTGAACAAATTGGGGCGCTGAGAAGCGGGAGTTTTTTCCAAGACATTGATTCCCGCTTGGGAGAAGTTAGCGATGGCATGCAGAGGCTGATTAATTTCGTGAGCGATTTCGGAAACGAGGCCGCCGATCATGCTCAAGCGGGTGGCATGTGCTAATTCGGTGAGGTGCAATTGTTCCTGTTCGTGAGCGTGGACGCGATCAGTAACATTTCGGCAGATGGCCAAAACCGACTCTACAGCGCCATTGGGCGCTGATTCGGAGATCATACGACATTCGAAGTGGCGAAGGCCGTGCTGACCTTCGTAAGAGAACTCAATGGTTTGTTCGGCGGCATTGCCGAAGACGGCTTGAAGGGTATCGTGCCACAAGCGAACGAGATGTTCGGGCATGTTTAATTCTGCATTTGTTTTCCCCAGAAAGTCTTCCACGGGACGGCCTGTGATTTTTTGTACAGCGCGGTTGATATAGGTGTGCCTGAATTGGCGATCGAACCGGGCGACAATATCGGGCAGGTTTTCCGCCAGAGTGCGAAACTGATGTTCGCTGCGGCGGAGCGCCTCCTCGGCGCGGAGCTTTTCGGAAATGTCCCAGAAGATTCCTTGGGTGCCAATGACGCGGCCTTGTGGATCGAGCACAGGAGTTTTGACGGTTTGCAGTTGGCGCACTTTGCCATCGAACATTTGTAGATCTTCGATGATTTCCAAAGGCATACCGCTTTCAGCGACGCGGCGATCGTCCGCTCGGTACTTAATTGCCAGATGGGGAGGGCAATGGTCAAAATCTGTCGCGCCGATTACCTCATCCACTGAGCGTCCCACCACTTCGCAAAAACGAGCATTGGCGTAGGTGAAACGACCTTCTAAATCTTTGCGGAACACGCAATGCGGGAGCGTATCGACCAGGGAGCGATACAGCGCTTCCGAATGGCGTAATTGGCGGTCGCTAAGCCGGAGGTAATCGCAGGTATTGCGCAACTCGTTGGCGTAACGAAAGCGCGACAGGGCCAACACCGTTACCGAAGCGCCGGCGCCAACTAAGATAAACTCGTTGGCGACCCGTTTCCAAAGCTGACTGTCCCCCGGCAAATGATTTTCCCATTCGAGATCATAAACTGCCAACACCGCGCACATTGCGAAATAGAACCATGCGGTCCGGAAGGACAAATACCGAGCGGCGAGGATTAGTAGTGGAATATATAGGACCTGGACCACCACTAAGGGGAGCACCAGATCGAGCACAAATACAGCAAGAGCCGCTACGACCAACGCGGCAAACCGCACTGCCGCGAATTGTGTCGTCCTGCCCATGGTGTTGCTCTACAAAGTTGGATTGCCGCATTACGAAAGCGGTTGGCCGCATGCGGTTTATCAGTTTATCAAAAAAAGCCACCGCGTGAATTCAGCTTGATCGGTCGGAGAAGTGTAATCGATCAGAAGATGACTGTCGTTGCGGTTTGCCGCAACCCAAGTAAGCGAGGTTTGGAGTTCTGCGAGTTCGTCCAGTTGCGAACTGGAGATTTAGAAACCGCACCAAACTTAGCTATTCAGGGCGGAGCGGACAGCGGCGACGTCGATGCTGCTGACTAGCTCTACATGGCCGAGGCGCGTGGGCAAAATGAATTGAAGCTGGCCGTGCTTTGATTTTTTATCGCGCAGCATGGCGGCGAGAAGCTGATCGGCATTTAGTTTTGGCGAAGTGACCGGCAAGTTTAGGGCAGTTAATAAGGCAAGTTGGCGCTGAACGAAATTGATGTCGACGCGGCCAAGGGATTGAGCGAGACGAGCGGCGCACATCATGCCAATGGAGACGGCTTCGCCGTGCAGCAACTGACCGTATCCGGCGACTGCTTCCAGGGCATGCGCAAAAGTGTGGCCGTAGTTGAGAACTGCGCGGTGGCCGGATTCTTCGCGTTCGTCGGCTTCGACGACGTCGGCTTTAAGGCGACAACAACGGGCGATGACTTCGTTTAAGATGTGAGATTTGCGCTCGAGCAGTGCTGGTGCCTCGCGCGTTAGGCGCTCGAAAAAATCGGTATCTAGAATGACGCCATATTTTACGACCTCGGCGAGGCCGGAGCGGTATTCGCGCTCCGGGAGTGTTTGCAAGGTTTGGGTATCGATCAATACCGCGGCTGGTTGCCAAAATGCGCCCACCATGTTTTTAGCGTGCGGCAGATTCACTCCGACTTTGCCGCCGATTGAGCTGTCGACTTGTGCTAGCAGCGTGGTGGGAACTTGCAGGTACGGCAAACCACGGGCGTAAGTAGCGGCTATGAAGCCGGCCAGATCGCCGACGACGCCACCGCCGACGGCGACGATTAAGGATTGACGATCGGCGCCCAATTCAAGCAGACGGTTCCAGAGGTGGTCGGCCTGAGTAGTGGACTTGGATTGTTCGCCGGAGGGAACGACGAGAGTGTCGACTTGCGTGCCGGCGGTTTCGAAGCTGTGGGCTACCGGAACGGCATGAAGGGATTCGACGCGATCGTCGGTAATGATGAACGCCCGTTTGATTGGGCTGCTGCCGATTTGAACTTGGCCGGCGCTTTTCAGAACGCCAGAGCCGATGCGGATTTCGTAGGATCGCTCTCTTAGGTTGACTCGAACTGATAGAGGCGATTCGACCACGAGATACACACTATGAAAGAGTCGCTAAACGGCAGCGCAACCGCTATCGCGCCGCCAGCCGTTCCAAATCGGCCTCGGTGACGGTGATTTTTCGACAGAAGCCCGTGTGCTGGCGGAAATAGGTTAAGTCGGCACAATTTTTGGGATCGGCGTGGAGGAAAGCCTCCACACGCATACGATCGGAAGGTTCCCAATCGTCGTATTCATCGGGCCAGACGGTGGCGTTTTCCATCACGAGCGCTTCGCGGTAGGAATCGAATTCGTTGGACATGGACAATGATGCGAGGCTGCTGTTTGCAGTTTAGGGAAAGGGAATAGGAACGTGGAGACCTAAGTATACTGCCTGGATTATGGCCGTCCACTGCGGAGAAGTTAAAGCAAATATTGCCGGAGCAATCGGTCTTTGAGCGATTGTGAGCGAAGCCGTATAATCCGCTGCTTGCGCCATGGTTGGAGTTTTTATAGCGCGCTGAAATGGAGTTCCCAATGCGGTCGATTGCAGTTTTGAATCAGAAGGGGGGCGTGGGGAAGACGACCACGGCGGTCAATTTGAGCGCCGCGTTGGCAGCTGGCGGCAGCAAGGTGTGTTTGATCGATTTGGATCCGCAGGCGCATGCCACATTGCATTTGGGGCACACACCGGGCGAGAGCGGCAACTCGGTTTACGAAGTGCTGCTGGGGAACTCGACTTTTCGGGATGCGCTGCGGAACGCCGGCGAGAATTTGTGGTTGTTGGAATCGCATATTGATTTGGCAGCGGCGGAAGTTGAATTGGCGGGAGTTGTTGGGCGGGAAGCGATTTTGCGCGATAAAATCGCAGAGGGGCTGGGCCGGGAACGGGAGGGTGATCGGCAGCTCATGGCGGAAAGGCAGGGGGCAGAGTTTGATTTTTTGTTGATCGACTGTCCGCCTTCGCTGGGAATTTTATCGTTGAATGCCTTGGCAGCAGTGGACGAAGTGTTGTTGCCATTGCAGCCGCATTTTCTAGCGCTGCACGGACTGAGCAAACTGCTGCAAACGATTGAGATGGTTTCGCGCCGGGTGAATCCGCGGCTGACGCTACGCGGCGTGGTGTTGTGCCAATATGAATCGGCCACGCGGCTGGCCGGTGAAGTCAGTCAAAATGTGGTGGAATACTTCGAAAGTCAGCGCGACAAACCTTCGCCGTGGTCTGGCTCTAGAGTTTTTCAGAGCCGCATTCGCCGCAACATTCGGCTGGCAGAAGCGCCGAGCTTTGGGCAATCGATTTTTGATTATGCGCCCGATTCGCACGGGGCAGAAGATTATCGGTCGCTGGCGCAAGAGATTGTGCAGGTCGGTGCGGCGGGGGCTTGGGCGAAATCAGCTTGATGGCCGCTATTGATGAGCCGCGAACACCGTGCGGAGGGTGCGCGATCAGACCGAAATGCTGGTGAGCGCTTGAAAATCGGGGTCGGCACGGAGCGGGTCGAAATCGTGCTCGGAGTCGACTAGATTGCGGAAGCTGCCGTCGAGCGAAATGGCATGCGACAGATAAGCGAGCGATTGGCGTTTGTTGCGTGCCAAGCACCAGTAGCAGGCGAGATTGTAATTCACCATGGCGCTGCCGGGTTCTAGGTCGAGCGCCTCTTCCAGCGATTCGATGGCCAAATCTAACCGCCCGGTGCGTTTGTAGCACCATCCCAGGGCGAGCCAGGTATCGACGTTTTGCGGATCGCCTGCGGCGGCGGCGGCCAAGGGGATGAGGGCATCTTTGTATCGCTCCAGCATGCGGAACGCTTGGCCTCTGATTAGCTGGACCTGGGGACTTTGGCTGGCGGATTCACCCAAATGCTCGATGGCGGTGAGGGCACGGCGGGCCAAGCAATCGCGGACTTGCATCGGCAGAGTCCATTGATCGCCAAAGACGAGCGCCAAGTCGAGGTAACCTTCGGCTTCGCGGACTAACTGCTGTCGCTGGAGTCGATTGATGGCCGACACGGGAGGCGAACTCTGCTGAAAAGAACTGCTGATGAGAACGAAACCGAGCGGTTGCCGCACCGCGATAAGTAGTTTCAGCAGCATCCGTGCAGAGGTGCGGAGACGGAACCTAACACATGGGTCAGCAATCGCCCGACTAACTTAATATTACACGCGGCTAGACCAAATCCCAAATGAATGCAGGTCTGAAACACAGAATTTTTGATTTGTGTTACCGGCAAAGCGGTTCAGGAAAGCTTGCACAGTTTGGAAAACATTAGCGGTGCGCTTTGGTGGATGCGGAAATCGATTCGTGGTGCGGGGTGATTTTCGATGCCGGGCGTCTTGCTTTGCCGCTTCGCGGCTCAGGAGAGTTTACGGTTTTGTAGCGTGCCGACGGCAAAACGAGTTGTCGTCGGAAAGCAACACGGCACTCGTTTGATCAACGTCCGTGTTGCCGGATAACCTCGCTCGGGACGCGGTAGAAATTGTTCTTTATGGACGGAAATCGAATGGCGACAAATGTTTCTGCCTTGCGGCTGAGCCCGACGCACAGGACGGCGCGAGGGTTGCGTTCCCCTTATCGGCAATCTCGGAACGTATCAGCAAACTCACTTCGGACGAGCTGCCTGGTCCGTTTTCGCAGTTTCCGCGGCGGATTGGCAGATCTGGCAATTCTCTTCTCCTGGGAGATTGGCAAGCGTGCGGTGGATTGTCGCTATTGCTTTGCTATTGGGCGCCACTGGTTGGTTGGCGTGCGATTTTGAATCGCCGACGCTACCGGCTGGCAATCTCTTGGCGACCACACAATGGCGGCACACGGTGAATGGCTGGGAGAGGCTGATAACGTCTCCTGGCGGGTCGCAGGCTGGCCGGGTTGATCTCGCAGAATGCCAACTGCATCCGATTGTTCTGTCGCTCCTGGAAGGAATGCTGTCGGTGCTGATGCTGGCGGCGTTCAGCTCAACGGCTTCGTTGCTGGGCACAGGCATCCAGCCGGTGCGAGAACAGGAGCCAGAATTTGGCGAAATTGAGCTTCACAGCCGGACATGGCTGACAGATCCCAGCGGCTCTTAATTTGCTGGGGCGCCTTAAGTTAGGGCGAAGAATTCCCACCCGTCCCGCGTCTGAATGCCAGGATATCTAAGTGAATCTGTACGCCGGCGCGGGTCGGTTGCCACTATTAAGGATAGGCACTCACTGCGGACATTAGGGCTTTGTATTTGGGAGTCGTGTTATGCGTTTAACCTTGCGCACGATGTTGGCGTACTTGGACGGCATTCTTGAACCGGCTGATCGAGAAGAGATCGGGCGGAAAATTGAGGAAAGCGAGTTCGCGCGGCAGCTTGTTCAGCGGTTACGCGATAGTGCGAGCAACCCGCGGTTGTCGGCTCCGAAGATATCGGGAAAAGCAGGGGCTCCGGATGCCAACACGGTTGCGGAGTACTTGGATAACACGCTGGCTGGAGAGCGAGTGCCGGATTTTGAGAAGCTGTGCTTAGATTCGGATGTCGATTTGGCTGAGGTGGCGGCTTGTCACCAAATTCTAACGATGGTGCTGGCCCAGCCCGCCGAAATTGACCTGGAAATGAAACTACACATGTATGGTGTGGTTAACCAAGCATCGCAAACATCGGAAGCGGGTGGCCCGCAGGCATCGGGCGACCGAGTGGGAGCTTTGCCGGATGAAATATGGGTGAAGCCACGACGACGCAAAGTTGAAATACCGGATTATTTGCGCGATCGGGCGATTCGGAGCAAGTGGAAGCCGGTGCTTGCGGCCATGCTTCTGATCGTCATTTTGGCGGGGGCGCTGGCGGTTGCTCTGGGTCCCTTGGACCGGACGCATCCCGTGGCGCGATTGCTTGGGTTCAGTCAGCCGGTCGAGAATCAACCGGCGACCGTTGAAGCACCGGGAAATCCGGGAGCGAGTGCGCCAGTTCAAGGCAGTGCACCGACGGATCCAAGCAAGGTGGCGGGTTCAAAGGGTTCCGACGCGACGAATCCAGCTAGTTCCGCGGATGTTGGCATCAGCGGTGCGCAGGCGGAAGGCAGTGGCACCAACAGTACCAATATGGCCGCAGGGCCGACTAGCCCAGACGCCACCACCGATCAATCAAAGAACGAGGCACCTGCGGCGATGGCGAATGTTCAGCCGAGCGAACAACCGGCTGCCGCCGGCCCACCAGCCAACGATGTGAGTAGTGCGCCTCCGGCTGCAAACATTGCTGCTGCGGAACCTACTCCTGGTGGAAAGGCAAGTCTGTTGCCTCCGCCGTTGCCAACGCCGGTCGTGGGGAATGCAATAGCAATACCTGCTGCGCCCGTGACGGCAACTGGGGATGTACCTAAGCCCGGCGATGTTTCGACAACTGGGGTCGTGCCGGGGGGCGAGGCACCTCAGCCGCCCATGGGTCCTGCGAACGACAACACTCCGTTGGGCCGATTGTTGCCCAGCAAGAGTACTGTGTTGTTGAGATTTGACGTTGGTAGCGGACAGTGGCTACGGGTAGCTTCGGGAGCGGCAGTGACTGCGGATGAGCCGTTGCTTGTGTTGCCAACGTATCGTCCGACGATTGCATTGTTGGCAGGACTGACGTTGCAGGTTCCGCCAGAAACGTTGTTGGAATTGAAGGCACCCGACGTGCGCGGGATTCCCAGCATCAAGTTGGTTTACGGACGGTTGGTGGTGATGACTGTCGGCAAGGCCGGGGCAAAACTCGGACTAGATTTGGGTGGAATCAACGGAGTGATTTCGTTTGTCGATGCTGACGCGACCCTGGGGGTTGAAGTGCACCGTCATCTTGCCGCCGGATCCAATCCAGAAGTCGAGGAACCACGGGTTATGGCCGACGTGTATGCGGCGCGGGGCCATTTGGAGTGGAATCCCGTGGGCGGGGCGACCATCGTACTGAATGGGCCCCAGTTATTGGTGTTGGATCCGACCAATCCGAATGCCGGGCCGACGGCCTCGCCTACTATGCCGAAATGGATTGAGCCGGAACAACTTTGGCCGCTGGACGCCCAGGCGTCCGAGTTTTTGGCGCAATCGTTGCAAGACCCGAAACAGCTGCCGATAGTGTTGCATGAAATGGTTGACCATCGGAAAGTGGAAATCAAGTCGCTCGGTGCGCAGTGCCTGGCATTGCTTGATGACTTTGAACCTTTGGTGGCTGCATTTAGTGATCCCGATCAACGACCGGTCTGGCCGGTGGAAATCGCGAGCGTGAAAGAATCGCTAGCCCGTGGATCTGGCACCGCGGCAAAAGTGCACGAGGCGTTTGTAAAGCAGCATGGAGAAGAACTAGGTAAAGATTTGTACCGGATGTTTTTGGGATACACCAAAGAGCAATTGCAGGGAGGTGAGGCGGCGAAATTAGTGGATTTTCTGGATAATGACAGTCTCGATTTTCGGGTATTAGCCTCAGCCAACTTACAGGAGATTACGAACAAAAGTTTCAGTTATCGCCCTGAAGCGGCCGCTGCCGGCCGAGCGGTGCCGCTGCATCGTTGGCAACAGGAGCTGCACACCCCTGGCGGAATTGTTCCCAAAGAATCTGGGTTGCCGAAGTGATGTTTAGGACGATTTGTTGCCCCAGGCGGGGGGACCCCGTTAGTTGGGGTTGAAATCGTGCGGTGCCACAATTAAATTTTAGAAATGGCACCGAAACGATCTGAAAAAGCACAAAGCGATGATATTGATCAAGAAAAATGCCTGGAAATCATCGGAAGTTGTGCTTGTTTCAACTTTCGGAAAGCATCGCGCAGCGTTACCCAGCTGTTTGATCAAATACTGGCCCCCATTGGATTAAGGTCTACCCAGCTGACGATTCTTGTCGCGGCGCAGGTGCTGGGACCATGCGGACTTGCCCGGTTGGCCCGCGAATTGGTGATGGATCGCTCGACGATCACGCGGAACATTCATCCGCTGGTCTTGCAGGGAATGCTGCAAGTAACCGGCAAAAGCGGGCGGGGGGGCAAGTCGGTCGAGATTACCAAGGCGGGCCAGGATGCACTTGTTGGCGCAGTGCCCTATTGGAAGGAAGCCCAGGGGAAGTTGTTGGAGCGGATGGGAAAAGACCGCTTGGACCGCGTGATGGTTGACTTAAGCAATGTGGTCGATGCTACCCGCGCCGTGGGTTAATCTAGCTGGAAACTCCGGTTCGGGGTTTCCATTCATCGCAAC
>DASXPQ010000026.1:0-9724 GCA_036493575.1 Pirellulales bacterium | reverse complement strand
GCAATTGCACGATTAATTCTCTCGCATTATCGATCAGTGGTTCGTATTCGCCGGAATCCCATCGCCAAACTGTCCCCCGCTCGCCCGAGACCGGACCCTCGTAATCTAAATAACCGATGCGATGATCGGCCAGGGCATCCGCCGCGATCTCCATCCCGGCATTCGGTTCCTCAGACAGCGCCCAAGTACGCAGCGTTTCCCCCTGCTGGAGCATGAAATCCCAATGCACTCCGCCGCGCGGCGGCCCAGGCATTTCGTGACGCAAAATCACAAAGCGTGGCATAGCAATGCGGCGCGCCGCAACCAAAACCCAATTGCTGAATGCAAACGGCAAACACTATTGGGCAAAGATAGTCGTCGTTGCGGAGTCGGTCAACGGCTGCGCCTGGTTCTCACTGGTTACTTCCGCCGTTACTTGGGCTTGTCCGGGATTAGCATTAGCCCGCAGCTGTATGTCGAAATACGCAGGTTCTCCCGCCCGCAGTTCTAGGATTGGAACGAACTGAACATTCGTCTCATCAATCTTAGATTCTGCAACAGAAGCAATGGTTTTTAAATAAGTCATCGATTCTGGTAGTTTCAGTGATAGCCGAACCTGCTTCTCAGAAGTAGCTCCTGCATTCGTCACGGTGACACGAAATACAGCAGTCGCACCCACTCTTACTGGGTTGTTGATCGCCCGAATTTGCAATCGCAAATTACTCTGCGGTGCCGGCGCGGCCGGCGCGGGCTGTATCTCCACGCATGTGTCTTGCCCGAGATTAAGCTGCGACGAATCACTATAGGCCACACGCGCGCAAGAATGCTGCGACGGATCAGAACACAAGCATTCCACTTGCCGCTGTTCACGTCCACCGGCCGGGATTGAGTCGAAAGAAAACTGTACCCCACCATCCCCAGTTCGTTGTGCTCCTGCCGTCGCTTGCCCGACTTGCAATCCAGGATCAAAATGCAAGACTAACTGCACTTTTTGAGCCGCCGTCGTCGTGCCGGTGTTGGCTACATCGATGGTAAACAGGGCCCGGTTGCCCACCGTGTAAGTTTTTTGCGGCGTAACAATACTGAGCGACATCGCCGGCTGCTCTGGCGGCGCCGGCTCCCCAGCAACGTTTACGCAAATCTGCTTCGATTCGTGAATATTCCCCGGACCGGTGACTTCCACAACGTGGCATAGTCTGCCGGCACGCGTCACTCGAAAAGTGATTCCTACCTTCTTTGTCTCACCAGCCGCCACCACGCCTAATACATTTTGCAGCGGATTTGCTTTTTGCTGATGCTCCAAACCTTGGTCGTAACGGTCGGTCACAGTCAGCGCCGGCGATGGCGCATTTCCGCTGTTGGTTACCTCCAAAATAAAACGAATGTCGGTGCCCGGCTGAGCGGTATCCGGGCCCGTGACGTTTAAACCAATTTTGGGAGCGGTGGCGGGCTGCACCGGAGGTGTCGCGGGCGGACTAGTAGGCGGCGCTACCGGGATTGTCGGCGGCAAAGCCGGACGCGTGATCGGAGGCGCGGTCGGCACCACCGTGGCCGGCGGCGTGGCCGGTGCTGCCGCTGGCGGTACTGTCGCTTCGCCATCTTTGATCGCCCAATTCACCTGCGTAGCCGCAGTGGCAATGGATAGCCGCTCCGGCTCACCTTGTGTGGCACACTCTGAGCGAATCAATTCCATCGAAACGCACGTAGCGCCGTTGTTCCCTGTCGTGGGAATGATTTCGACGGTAGATCGTCCCTCGGCGTCGGTCGCAATTTCAGTCGCCTTGCTGCCATCGTGGAACGTGGCATCCACTCCGCCGGTAATGCAGTATTTCACAATCCAATCCGACACCGGCCCCTTCGTCGTGTGCCGCCGCACACAAGTCGTCAGCAGGGCATGCTCCCCGATTGGCACACATGCCGGCTCGGGGAACGTCCACTCGGCATCGATCCAATAAATGGTCGACGATTTATCGCGCGTCTCCCAGGAATACACATCCGGCGCGTACGCCGTTACATAGCTAATTCCTTCGCGCGGCGAAGTCACCGTCACCCATGTATAGCCGCGCGGCATCACCATATCGTCAGTGATCTGTGGCGTGCCGCGGGTCAAAATCACATTCACCGGCAGCGTTTCCGCCCACGCATAGTTGTTATCAATTTTTCGAGGCTTGCTCGAAACTAAATCGAGATAGAACGGCCGATATGCCTCGCTCACTGAGACAAACGATCCCACGCCGCTATGGTCCAGCATCCATTCAATTTTCTCATACGGTTGCAGTTGCCCTTTGCCGTCGCACACCCCGGCAAACACCGGCACTTCCGTTCCCACCTGAGCTAAGCTTCGCGCTGGGCTAATCACCAACCCGGCTTTGTTCCAAAACCGCGGCGGCCCAGGATACTCCGTGGTATCGACCGTGCCGGCATGTAGCCAGTCGTGATCTGCCGCTTGTGCTCCCTCTGCGCAGATGGTTTGACAACTCCAAATCGCGCAGCTGGCTGCCACCAGCCGGCAAAGCCGGCTGGCCCACCATATTTTTTGATTCGGGATTGCGAACTTCATGCGAGCTTTCCCGGCCCGTCTGGCTTCTTCAACCTGCGCCGGTCCAGAAAACCTGTGCGCGCAGGCAAAATATTCCTACCTTCACTTGCAAGCCTAGCATGCGTTTTGGCAACGCGTTGCGAAAACACAACGCAATCGTTGTTTTTTCGCAACAGCCATATCACTGCCGTTAAAAACGATATAAACCGATTTCCGAAGATGCCGACGGATTGGCTTATAACGCTGCTCAAGAAGTGAGCAGTCATTGCTCACAAGCAGCCTCCGTCTGTCCACCAGATGGCAAACAGAATTACAGGCGGCAGTTCAGCTGATCGCCGGCTCAGACCGCAGGCAGCGACGATTCATACGCCAGACTCTCGACGAATCCCTTCATCATCAGATAATCGCCCGGTTGATACTTGTCGATGTTCTTTTTCAAATCCGCCAATAGCGCACTCGTGACTTGCTTAATCTGCATATAGTTATCATATCCAATGCCGCCATGTGCGCTTTCTCGCTGCACAAAAAGTTGATCTAGTTGCTGACGATACGACTGGTATCGCGGATCCGTAAACAGCATCGGCCAATAGATTTTGCCGGTCACAGGATCCAATTCTGTCGAACGCAGCCGCTTGGGCGTGCTCTCTTGGGCGACTCGCCAGGAATCTTCCGTCGAAAGGCCTTTGAATCGGCTGTCTTCCGCTTTGCGGTAGGCTGTGTTCATCTTCCGCATTTCAAAGTAGGTGTTCGTACCTTTGAGCTGGTTGTCCAAATTCATCGACGCAGCTTGCTCATAGTTTTTGGAGGCTTCGCTGTTGCTCAAATTCGCTTGGCCGGCTGCTTGAACCAAGTCGGCCATGCCCATTGCATAGCTTTGGCCAACCGTGCTGGCGGAGGTACCTGGATACCCATAGCCGTAGCCTGAATACCCTGGATACGGATACTGCGCATGGGCCTGAATAAACATTGCTCCCAGCGCAATGCTGATCGCCAAAACAAGTCCCCGATTCATATTGAACCTTCCAGTTGACGGATTGCCGCCGGTTTGCAAACACGCCTGCTCTTCAATACTATAATGAAAGGCAGGTGTGATCAACTCGCGAGGCACGGACGGCCAAATTTGCCCGTCTTTCAAGTATCCGATTATCTCTACAGGGAGCCGATATGTTCTTGCGCAAGGCCGCAGTGCTGTTTGTGCTGATTGCGACCGGTGGGGTGCTGGCGAAGGCTGCCGACGAACCGAAAATCGACAATGTTCTAAAGTCACTGGCATCCGGCAAAACCGCCGACCAACTTCAGGCCACTGACGACGTTGTGCAACTCGGCCCGGCCGCCAAAACGGCCGTGCCCGCGCTGATCAAGGCACTAAACAATAGCGATCCCATTCTGCAGTGGCATGCAGCCCGCGCACTTAGCGCCATTGGCCCCGCTGCGAAAGACGCCGTGCCTGCTCTGACTGCCGCACTGAAAAGCAGCGATCCCACGGTCCGTGGTTATGCAGCCAACGCCTTGGAAGGAATCGGCGATGCCAGCCAGCCAGCCGCAAACGCCCTGGCGGCACTGCTTGCGGATAAAAACGGCGACGTCCGTAGAGCCGCCATGGACGCCCTCGTGGGAATACATCTCAAACCTGAGACGTTGGTTCCCATCATGAAGCAGGCCTTAGAAGAGGCAAACATGGATCCATCGCTGACTGTCCCCGCGCTAAACGCGCTGGCCAACGCCGGCGATCCAGGAATCCAGGTTTTGATCGCCGAGCTGAAAAACCAACAGGCTCAATACTGGGCCTGTCTTGCCTTAGCCGATGCCGGCCCCAAGGCCAAAGCAGCGGTGCCAGAGCTTATGCGGCTGGCGCAGGACAAACAACCACAGCTTCGGATGCGAGCGATTATGACCTTAGGAGCAATTGGGCCCGACGCTAAGCCGGCGGCGGCTCTGCTTATAAAGGCGCTGTCCGATAACGAGAATGCCGTTCGATACGCCGCCGCCTTTGCCATTGGCCAAATCGGCGCCAAGGAAGCCGCCTCAGAACTCACCAAACAATTGGACAGCAAAGATCGCTTTCTGGAAATGATTTCCGCCTGGGCCTTGGCCAAAATCAATCCCGATGACAAAAAAAACGTGGACCACGCCGTTTCGTTGTTAGTGACAGGACTAAACGATCCGAGCAAGCACGTCCGTGGTGCGGCCGCACGAGGTTTGTTCGAGTTGCACGCCCCGCAGGATACCGTCGCTAACGCCATGGGCGACCTGCTGGCCGACAAAGACCCGGTGGTCCGCAGCAACGTCGCCGAAGCCCTGGCAACACTGGGCGAACCCGCGGTGCCCCGGCTAATCAAAGCGCTTCAGCGCGACGACATGCAAGACCTTGCCGTCGAGGTGCTCCGTCGGCTCGGTCCCAAAGCCAAGGACGCTGTTCCTGCACTTATTCTGGAATTGAAGGATCCTAATCCGGACTATCGCCGCGAGGTGGAATTCGCGCTGGCCGCGATTGGCCCAAGCTGCCAGGCGGCAGTTCCCGCCCTGGTGGAACACATGACCAGCGACGATCCTAAAGTTCGCTACACCGCCTGCTACGCGCTCGGCAAAATCGGCCCGGCGGCCAAAGATGCCGTTCCCAAATTGCGCGAAAATATCAATAGCGACGACAAATTTCTGAAAGTCGCGAGCGTCTGGGCCCTGTTGCAAATTCAACCGGAAGACAACCCGTTGCGCGTGCTGGCCGTGCCGTTGTTGACAAAGGCGCTGGAAGAATCAGACCGCGATCTGGTTAAGGAAGAATCCGCTTCGGCCCTCGGTAAAATTGGGGCGGCCGCGAAATCGGCCATTCCGACACTGCAAAAAACTGCGCAAGAGGCTGATTCGCCGAGGGTGCGTGCCGCCGCCGCGGAAGCGCTGAAGAAAATCCAGGCGAGCAAATGACCTTCATTTCACGCTAGCTCGCTGTTATCCTCAGCGATCCTATTGGCTAAAGGCGCCATTTAGCATCTACCTTCCGCTCTTCCAGCAATGCTCGACTCGATCCAACTCGCTTTGCGTCCACACTTTCACCTGGGTTGGAATCTATTTCTCGCCCTAATACCGCTGGTCTTGGCCTGCTGGCTTTTCCGGCATACCCAGCGCCGCAACTTGCTGTGGTGGCCCACCCTAGCCGTCTTTATCGTTTTCCTTCCCAACGCAGCCTACACGCTCACCGACATCATCCATTTCATCGATGAGGTCCGCTTCGAAGAGCCGCTGTTGCCGGAATGGACCGTCGCCTACATCGTAATTCCCAAGTACGTATTGTTTTTTTCCATTGGTTTTCAGTCCCACGTAATTTCGCTCATTCGCATGGACGGGTATCTGCGTTGGATTCACCGCAAGCGCTGGATCATTCCGGCCGAGCTCACATTGAATTTTCTGTGCGCCGTGGGTGTTTATTGGGGACGATTTTTGCGATTCAATAGTTGGGAAGTGGTCACCAAGCCGCAACGGCTGGCTCATCAGGCCATTCAATCTTTTGTCGCGAATGACTTTGGCATTTGGATGGTGATCCGCTATTTCGTCATCATCACGGTGTTCTACTACCTGCTCAAGCTAATCGATTTGGCCCTGTGGGACTTTGTGCGACAGCGCCGTTCAAAACCGCTGATTGCCCCCGAACCGAGTGTGCATCTCCCCCTGTGATAAGCTCGAGTAAGCGCGCCTCGGCATTTGCTGCATCGCTGCAAAAATGGGCGCAAGTTCGTCCGTCCTACAGCCGTCAGCCCAGTAAATGCCAGTGGTAAATGCAGGTTTTGGCCTCTCAAAATGTGCTACGCTTCCACAGTTGGCAAGCGCTGGTTTTTGCCGTCTTGCCTGTAAGAATTAAAAAGGCTGCGGTCTTTTCAACCGGTCCAATAATTCGCCGTTACGGCGTGGAGGAACAGGCAATGAATACAAAAATCGTGTGGGCGTTAGTCGTGACGATGATGGTTTGGATGTTGTCGGCCTTGAGCGGCGGCACAACCGTCTCCGGCCAAGACAACAAAGATGGCGACGATTGGAAGCAAGCCAAAGTTTCCTATGCCCAAGCAGTGCTGGCAGTCGCCCAGGCCGACTTGGCCAAAGCAAGCGAAGCCAACTCCAAGGCGCCCGAAACCATCCCCCGCTCTGTCGTACGCGGATTGGAAAACGACGTGTCGATGGCGCAGGCCCGCGTGAATGCGATGCAGGGACCTGTCGCCGCCGGCGCCGAAAGCCCCTACCTGCTAGCCGCGAAAGATGCTTTGTCTTTCGCTCAGGAGAACCTCCAGCAGGCTCAAACTGTCAATTCTCGCGTTGCCGGCGCCATCAGCAAAGCAGAACTCGATCGCCGACAGGCCGACGTCGACTTAGCGAAGGCCCGAATCAAAGTGGCCGGGCTGCTGAATAAAGCCACGCCGCTGGAAGCCGCCCAGTGGGAGCTGTTGCAATTGCAAGAAGACATGCACGACCTGCGATTCCGCGTCCGCTTGCTACAGTATCGTAATTAACAGCATTTAGCCGGCATCGATCGCATTTTCAACCAGCTGCGGAGAGCCGGCAATCGGCGTGGCAAAAATTTCGTTCATCGATTCGCGAATCGTCCGGCAATATCGCTCTAGCGGCAAATCGTCCAAATCGGTGCCGAACGGCTCTTCGACTGCCGTATCGACAATTTCCAAACCGATCGCGAAGAATATAAACGCCAGCACAATCGGAATGCACCACAGGCCAAAGTCCAGCAGCGTGTACCACGGCGTAAGCACCACGTTCATTGCCAGGCCCAAACGGAGCAGCGTCCGGTAAGACGCCGACATCGGCGTGTTGTGAATCCGCTCGCAACTGCCGCAAATGTCCAGCAGCGCCCGGGAATGCACGTCCAGCACCTGCATCGTGCGCGGATCAATCAGCTCTTCCCGCTGCCACTGGGCAATGCAGCCGATGACCCGCCCTGCCAGATACGACGGCACATTCTGTGGTTGATTTTCCGCCCGTTCGAAGCCGGCAATTTTCTGCAGCCGCGCGCCATCGCGCAAATGTTCTTTCAGCGCCTCGGCAAAGCCGGAAATCAATTGCGGAAACTGGGCCGCAGCAATCGCGGTAGCAGGCAGGTAGCTGC
Source organism: Pirellulales bacterium (assembly GCA_036493575.1). Taxonomy (GTDB): domain Bacteria; phylum Planctomycetota; class Planctomycetia; order Pirellulales; family JADZDJ01; genus DATJYL01. The sequence goes on along the minus strand of DASXPQ010000026.1, from coordinate 2,102 downwards.
GCACTTTCCAAGCCAAATTACGGCTGTCGTTGATTAACTGTCCCCATAGTCGCCTGGCTTCCCACCACCGATCATATGCGGCGCGGTTCCGGAGGCTCATCAGCACTCCCAAAATCACGCCGTTGGCCAGCGCCACATCTCCGCCCCAGCCAATCTTGGCAAACGGAAAATGCTCAATGATCTCGCCCACCACAATCGCATACACCGTGCTCCCCAAAAACCACGGCAACAGCCGCTTGGTTAGCAACAGCACAACCAGCCATCGTTCATCGCGGTTCATAGGAAAATTGTGGTATTTGCTCGCGGGTCGTCAGACGTCTGAAATCTGAGTTTGTACGGGTAATTGCCCGACGATGTTCACTTCGCCAGTGAACTATATCATGCTTCCGGCGTTGACCTGCGCTTTGTCAAACATTTATAATTCGGCAAGATTTACTGGCCTTTTGCCGTTGATCGCCAATCTCTTTATCGCCCTCTGCCCCCAGTGAGGTTTGAACATGGCCACCGCCACCGCTTCCACGCCGTCCGGAATTAAACAAGACATTACTCGTTGCGTCGGCAACACGCCACTGGTGAAGCTGCGCCATATCACGGCCGGTTGCGGAGCGACGGTCGCCGCCAAAATGGAAAACCTCAATCCGCTGTGGAGCGTGAAAGACCGCATCGGCCGCGCGATGATCGATGCCGCAGAGCGCGACGGAAAAATCAACAAAGACACCGTGGTCATCGAGCCCACCAGCGGCAACACCGGCATCGGCCTCGCATTTGTGTGCGCGGCCCGTGGCTATAAGTTGGTGGTCACTCTTCCGGAGAGCATGAGCTTGGAACGGCGGAGAATGCTGAGGGCGTTGGGAGCGGAGCTGGTGCTCACGCCGGCAGCGGAAGGCATGCCGGGAGCGATTCGTAAAGCCGAAGAACTGCTCGCGCAGAACAAAAACTATTTCATGCCGCAGCAGTTCAAAAATCCGGCCAATCCAGAAGTTCACCGCAAAACGACTGCCGAAGAAATTTGGAAGGATACGGACGGCCAAGTCGATATCGTCGTCAGCGGCGTCGGCACCGGCGGCACGATTACCGGTTGCGGCGAGGTGCTGAAAAAGCGAAAGCCGGGCGTGAAAATGGTCGCTGTCGAGCCGGTCAACAGCCCAGTGATCACGCAGCGTAAAGCTGGCCAACCGCTTAAGCCCGGCCGGCATACCATCCAAGGTCTGGGCGCCGGTTTCATTCCTGATGTGTTGAATGTCGACATTATTGACGAAGTGGTGCAAGTTCAGGATGAAGACGCCGCAGAAATGACCCGGCAATTGGCTAAGCAAGAGGGCCTGATGTGCGGCATCAGCTCCGGCGCCGCCGCCTGGGCTGCCATTGAGTTGGCCAAAAAGCCGGAAAACAAAGGCAAGTTGATTGTGGTCGTCCTGCCCGACCTCGGCGAACGCTACCTGTCGACGAAGCTGTTCCCGGAGTGATTGCCGACAACCAAGCTCATCGCGAACTCCGGGCGTAACACTTTTCTGGAGGCAGTCGAATGGCCCGTGCCGTCGAACTGTACGTAGCAATCGTCTGTTTGTTGATCGGGTTTTCGCATCTGCTGCGCTCCCGCGATTGGGTCGCTTTTTACACGATTTTGCACCGTGCCGGCACGCCCGGAGCATTTGCCAACGGCTTCTTGTCGCTGGTGACTGGCGCGATTATCGTCGCCGGTCACTGGGTGTGGTCCTGGCCCGAACTGGTAATCACACTGCTCGGTTGCGCGATGCTTGTTAAAAGCGCCATTTGCTTTCTGCTGCCGCAGAAGGGGGTCGAGTCGATGTCTAGGGGCCTCTCTCCACACGGCTATCCGGTCGCCGGCGCGGTACTGATTCTGATCAGCTCATTGGCAGCCTTTTGTTTTTGGAAAAATGGGGCGTAAGCCGTCGCTAGGGATTTTTGCCTGACAAGCGCGCAGTGCCACATTGCGGACACTTAATAAAAAGTTTCCGGTGTCGTCGGCCCCGAGGGGTCGTGCGTTTTTGGTGTTTGTTGCCGATCGGCGGGCGGAATACCTAACCGCTTCCATTAAAGCATCGTTGCTGCCGATCGACCTGTCACGACCCCAGCGCTCG
>DASXPQ010000025.1:0-4765 GCA_036493575.1 Pirellulales bacterium | reverse complement strand
TCTACCTGAATGGCAAACCTGGAGATGCTTGCCGATGAATCAATCTACTCGACTTGTTGCAAAAACGTCTGAAGACTTGCCAGCCGATCTCGTGGAGCTGACTTCCCTAGTTGCTGACTTGCCGGAAAGCCATCGTTCCGCTGTGCAGCAAGCGTTAAACCGGGTGACGGACAGCACCAAACGACGACGTCGCATTCTGACGTTGGTTCAAGACGCGCTCGGCCAGTTGCGATTGGACATGAAGTATTTGATGTTCGATTTGGAAGCAACACGCCGCGAACGGGACGAATACCGCCGCCAATCTGAAGAGACTTAAATCTCGTCCGGATTGCTTCGCTTCATCCGCGGATTCGAGCCCTGGGGGGGGTATGGAATTCCCAAACTCTTTGCCCCCGGCCAAGTTATGGGGACAGACCGGGGTTCGCGCAAGCTCATGGCACGACTGTCTCATGAGGCAGATGATTGCGGCTTACGACGACTGAGGCTAGGATTAAATCTGTCGGCGACCGTTTGCCGATTTTCGCCTGCGCTGCCAAAACTGTTTGTCGTCGGGACAACAACAAATAGTAAAGCGCACGGCGCGAGAGAATCGGGAAGGGGATCTTCGTCCGGTTACCAGAGCGCGGCCGATAAAGGTCGCTGAATTGGTTTTGGCTAGCACGATTTAGCGTCCGGAATGGTCGCTGAGGCTGTGCGGTAGGCCGCCGGGTGCGATCACGCCTTCACACGTTGCTACACAGAGTTTCCGTCGTTGATTTATTCCAGTTTTCCGCGCGGCGTTTGTCGCCGGTTACTGGGTTGCAAAAAGTCGACGGCGGGTGGCCCGCCTGGGTCCATCGGGCCATAGGAACCACCCTTGTAATGTCAGAAGGCTAGCTGATTTGCCATGCCCGATTGGACCGCCGAACAAATTGCTCAAGCGGCATTCGATCGCGATTTGATCGACGATCATCAACTGCGCGAACTATCGGGCGAGTTGGGCGGTTTTGACAGCGATCCCGAACAAGCCAAGCAATTGTTAGTGCGCCGCGAGTTGGTCACGAATTATCAACTGGAAAAATTGCTGCGCGGCGACCGAGCGGGCTTCTTCTATGGCAAGTTTAAAGTCCTGTATCAAATCGGCAGCGGCACGTTTGCCCGGGTGTTCCGCGCCACGCAGCGCGAGACTGGGGAAGTCCGGGCGGTGAAAGTGCTCCGTAGCCGGCACTACAAGGAACCGCAATTGCGCGAGCAATTTTTGCGCGAAGGCGAAATGGGTTGCACGCTGCGGCATCCGAACATCGTTCCGATTTTTGAAGCGGCATCGGACCATGGCGCCTGCTACATTGTGATGGAATTTATCGAAGGACGAAATCTTCGCGAGTTTCTGAAAGTTCGTTCGCATCTGGAGCCCGACCAGGCAATCAAGCTGGCGATCGACATTTGCCGCGGATTGGATTACGCGTTCCAGCGGGGTATTTCGCATCGGGATTTGAAAGCCTCGAACGTGCTGATTTCCAGTCTGGGACAGGCCAAACTGCTGGATTTTGGACTGGCCGGGGCGGACCCCAATTCCAGCGACGCGGAACTGGCGAAATTGGAAAACCCGCGCACCATCGACTATGCGGCACTGGAGCGCTGTACCGGCGTGCGCAAGGACGACATGCGGAGCGATATTTTCTTTTTGGGCTGCATTTTTTATCACATGCTGTCAGGCAAGCCGGCGCTGGAAGAGACACCGGATCGGTTGTCGCGATTGAGCCGCAATCGGTTTGACGCCATGGCGCCGATTCAGACCTTGATGCCGGAATTGCCCAGCGAGATTGTGGGCGTGGTGAACAAAGCGGCCATGTTTGATCCTGCGCGCCGCTATCAATCGCCGGGCGAAATGCTGAGTGATTTGATGTCGCTTGCCGACCGCACCGCGAGCGGGACTAATGGTAAACTGCGCAGCGCGAGCGGCTTGCCGATCAAACAGCGCACATTAATGATTGTAGAGCCCAACGCGCAGGCACAGGAAGCGCTGCGCAGTCACTTCAAGCAGCACGGATTTCGGGTGCTGGTCACGGCCGACCCGCTACGTCCGGCTGGATTGTTCACCGACCAAAATCAACCGGCGGATTGCGTGATTTTCAGCACTTCCAATCTCGGCAGCGAGGCACTCGAGGCATTCAACGATTTTGGCGAGCAGGCGACGACCAAATCGGTGCCGGCTATTTTGCTGCTGGGACCCAAGCACCAGAATTGGGCAACCCAAGCACAAACGAATGACTGGCGCGCCACGGTTGCCACTCCGATCAAAATGAAGCGTTTGTTGGCGCTGTTTGATCAAATGGTGCCCGTGGGCAAAGAGTGAGCCGAACTCGTGGCCGCACTAGATTTTCGCGGCCAGCCGCAGCTTTTATAATTCAATTCCTAAGCGGCGCATCATCAATTTTAGATCTTCCCAGGCAGCGCCTTTGGCCGAGGGATTGCGCAATAAGTACGCCGGGTGGTAGGTGCAGACGACGGGAATTCCCTGGTAGTCGTGAAATTGGCCGCGGAGTTTGCCAATACTGCGGTCGGTGCTCAGGAGTGACTGCGACGCCACTGCTCCCAAGCAGCAAATGATTTCCGGCCGGATGATATCCAACTGCCTTTCGAAGTAGCCACGGCAATTGACGACCTCGTCGGGCAATGGATTACGGTTGTCCGGCGGACGGCATTTCAGCACGTTCATGATGTAAACCTCTTCGCGCTTCAACCCGCAGGCGACGATCATTTTATTTAGCAATTGTCCGCCGCGGCCAACGAAGGGTTCGCCCAAGCGGTCTTCATCGGCGCCAGGCGCTTCGCCGAAAAAGCAAATTCGCGCCGTGTTGTTTCCCACACCAAACACGGTTTGCGTGCGATTAGCCACTAGGGCCGGGCAGCGAACGCAGCTGGCTACTTCGCGCTGAATGATGTCCAGTGCCGCGGCACGCTGCTCCGGCGGCACGATTTTGCGCTCGGTGGATGTGGAATCGAACAATGAGCGATCCACCATGCTGATTAACGGCTTGCCCCGATTCGGTTTTGATCCTGTCGGCTGAATTGCCGGACTCTCTTCCTTTACAGGACGCGACGGCTCGGCTTGCTCAGCCAAGGAAGCTTGATTCAAGGCTTTTGCGCCCTGGCGTTTTGCCTTTGGTAAATGCGAAACGCCCGCGCGCTCTAAATCCTCCAAGCACTGCAGGGCGATGCGCGATATTTTAGCCCGCGAATCCTTTGCGGAAGCATTCACAGAGACTCCTTTTCTGGATAAAACCGAATCGGTTCGGAATGAGCGAATTCAGCGCAGATTGCCCTGGGAAATATTACGACATGGAATCTGATAAATTATAGCGGAATCGAAGATCGTCCTCAATTTGGCCGCCTTTAATCTCAATCGATATTCACAATGTCCGGCGACCCGTTAGCGTGGCTTGATGAAGAATTGGGGGTACTGGATGCCCAGCATTTACGGCGGCGATTGATGACGCGCGCCGGCCCACAGGAAGCGACATTCGCACTTGATGGTAAAAACCTCATTAATTTTGGAGCCAACGATTATTTGGGCCTGGCGGCCGATTCGCGGTTGGCAAAAGCAGCGGCAGAGGCAGCGAAAAAGGAAGGTTGGGGAGCGGGGGCCAGTCCGCTGATCACCGGCCGCTCGGCGGCCCATGCAGAATTGGAACAGATTCTAGCGGAGTTCGAAGGGACTGAAGCGGCGCTGGCGTTCACGTCGGGGTTCGCCGCGAACTGTGGCACGGTGGCTGCGTTGACTGGAGCCGGTGACGCCATTTTTGCCGATGCCAAAAATCATGCTAGCCTGATTGACGGTTGCCGGCTGTCGCGCGCGGAAATCCACATTTACCGTCATGGCGATGTCAATCATTTGGTGGAACAGTTGCGCGATGCATCGCGGTATCGCCGACGGCTCATTGTCACGGATTCATTGTTCAGCATGGACGGCGATTTGGCGCCGCTTCCACAGTTGGCCGAGGCGGCCCAGCGGCATCAGTGCATGCTCATGGTCGACGAAGCACACGCCACTGGCGTATTTGGCAGACAGGGGCGCGGTGTGGCGGAGCATTTGGGCGTGAAAGACGGCGTTCACATTCGGATGGGCACGCTAAGTAAGGCGCTGGGTTCGGCCGGCGGATTTGTTGCGGGCGAGCGTAGACTGATCGATTGGCTAGTGAATCGAGCCCGATCGTATGTGTTTTCCACTGCGTTTCCACCCGCGGTGGCGGCGGCGGCCAGCGCGGCGCTGCAAATTGTTCGCGATGAACCACAGCGACGGACTGAATTGCTCGAGCGCGCGGCTGCACTTCGCCAAAAAATTTCCGCGCAGGGATGGAACTTGGGACGCTCCGCGAGCCAAATAATCCCGATCTATGTGGGCGAGCCGGATCGCGCGATGCAGCTGGCGCAAATGCTGCGCGACCGTGGTCTGTTGGTGCCCGGCATTCGTCCGCCATCGGTGCCTGCGGGCGAATCATTGTTAAGAATTAGTTTGAGCTGGGCGCATACGCCGGCCATGCTGGACGAGCTGTTGGCGTCATTGGCCGATTGCTGGGCTGCAGGGCGACCGGTATAATCATCGGTTCGGTTTATTTCGGTCAATTTCCGCGCCGCCGGCCGTGTTTTCGGTCAGAACCCAGGGGGCGCATTGGTACATTTTTGGTTCAGTGGACAAGGAGATTCAACGTGGCAATTCGTGTTGGAATTAACGGTTTTGGGCGGATCGGTCGGTTGGTATTTCGCATCATGGCGGGGCGCGGCA
>DASXPQ010000024.1:0-6049 GCA_036493575.1 Pirellulales bacterium | reverse complement strand
TTTGCCAACAGCGATTGAAGCTGGCCTTCATCCAGCGGATTAAATGTTTTCACAGCGTCCAGCGCCTGCTCCAGGATTTGCATCGAATCGATGCCGGTGATCACTACCGACGTCGGCATGGTCATGGCATAGTGCAAACACTCGGTCGGCCTGACGGCGTTGCTCTTAAGAATATCGCCGCTCCCCATCGATTTCATGCCCAATAGAGCAATTTCCTGTTTCACTAGCTCCGGCACCACCCGCTGGGCAAAGCTGCGGAAGTGAGCGTCCATCACATTGATGGGCATCTGGGCCGTGTCGAAATGAAAATCATGCTGCTTGGCAACCTCCAGCATGCGCAGATGCACGGCCGGATCTTTGTGACCTGTGAAGCCCATGTAGCGAATTTTGCCTGCCTTCTTTGCTTCTTCAAATGCCTCCTGCGCACCTCCGTCGGCAAAAATACGGTCGGCATCCTCCATGCGAATGTTCTCGTGATGCTGCAGCAAATCGACGTGATCGGTCTGGAGCCGCTGCAAACTTTCATCGAGTTGCTGTGCGGCCGACTTTTTGGTGCGCCCATCGATTTTCGTCATCAAAAAAACTTTGTCACGGTAACCGTCTTTTAACGCCTTACCCATGCGGCGTTCACTTTCGCCGTCGTGATAGTCCCAGCTGTTGTCCATAAACGTGACGCCGCGATCGATGGCTGTACGAATAATTTTGATCGCCTCGCTCTCGTCCTTCACATCGCCGATATGAAAACCGCCAATGCCAATCAACGAAACTTCCTCCCCGGTGCGGCCCAATTGGCGATATCGCATGTCGCCGCGCATTGTTTCGGCTGGGCGATGTTGCGCAATTTGGGAAAGTGCCGAGGCATCTTCTGCTGTTGCCGACCGGGCTAGATCAGCCGCCGCCAATGTTTCAATCGCGCTCATCAGCGGTGACGATCCAGCAGCGACCACCGTGATTCCTTTAAGTACTGTCCGGCGTTCCATAGATGGCCTCCAAGTGGCTAGAGTTCGCACTGTGAGTAAGCTGCTAAAACCCAGCCCTGGGCGGCAATTTTCGTGCCGGAGTTGTCCTACGCCGCAAACGCCAGCCAATAGAAAACCCAACCCGTGAGCGCGGTCAGCACGAGATCAATCGCCGCTAGCCGAGCCCAGAACACGTGCCGCCGACTATAAGGCGACGGCATCGGTGGATTCGGCACGCTCCGCAGTGCCCCAATCACCACATACAACCACAAGAAGAAGGTCGAAATCGAAAACACCAAATGGATGTCCAAACTGGTTTTCACTCCGCTGGGCCAATACGGCGACGGCATCGCCCGAGTCTGCCAGCCGCTAATAAACTGCATGTCAATTTCAAACGCCGCCACGGCAACTAATAGCACCACGGCCAAAATCAATTGAATCCGCTTATGCCACGCATATTGTTTCCCAAATCGCGCCAGCCCAATGCTGACGGCCATTACCGGCAGCACCAGAAACATAGCCAAGAACACCACGTCCAGCATGATCGAAGCACGGCTGCCCAGGAATCCGTTGATGCCGGCATACTCGGCCGCTAGAAGAATTCCGTCGATGGTTGCCGCTGTGTTCATCGCCTGCAAAATACAAATCGAAAGATCGCAATGTCGCTATTTGGCAGTTGCCATCCAGTACGATACCCTATTGTGGTCTGAAAACTAAGGGTCCCGCAGCGACAGATTCAGCAACTGCATACACATGATTACCGGTATTGTGCACACGGCGTTGGTGGTGAGAGAGTACGATGAAGCAAAGCAATTCTATTGCGACAAGCTTGGCTTCATCGTCACGGAAGATACCTTGTTGCCGACCGGCAAGCGCTGGGTCCGACTCCGAGCTCCCGGCGGAAATGGTTCTGAAATCTTATTGTCGCGCGCAGTCGACGACCAGCAACGTGCTGCCGTCGGCAATCAAACCGGCGGTCGCGTGTTGTTCTTTTTCCACACCGACAATTTTGACAGCGACTACGAATTGTTCCGCTCCCGCGGAATTGAATTTACCGAAGGGCCCTACAACCACTCCTATGGCCGAGTCGCCGTGTTCAAAGATCTATATGGTAATCGGATCGATTTAATTGGTCCGCAGGCGGGCAAATCCTAGTTCACACAGTTACACCGCGGTCGATCGCCATGTTTTCCTGGATTCGTACCCGCCGCCGCGAAAAATTATTGGCAGATGCGTTTCCGAATCCGTGGTTAAAGATTTTGCGGCAGCACGTGCGGCATTATCAATATATGAATCCACAGCAGCGTCGACGATTGGAAGGCTTCATCCAAATTGTCGTTGCTGAAAAAGATTGGGCGGGCGGCAGCGGATTTCAGCTCACTGACGAAATCAAAATCACCATTGCCGGTTACGCCGGCCTGATGACACTGGGCCTGGACGAACCATACTACTTCGATCGACTTCAAACGATCATCGTTTATCAAGGCGCTTATGTGCCGCATAGCAGCCGCTACGAAACACCTTCGCTCTTCACGCCACAGTCGCCCCGGCTGGGCGAAGCCTGGCAGCGCGGGCCGGTAATTCTATCTTGGGCAGAAATTGGTGGTACTCAAAAGCAGCGGCCTGGAAATAACATCGTGATTCACGAATTTGCACATCACGTCGATGGGTTGGACGGCGAGGTCGACGGCACGCCCATCATCGCCGACCGCAATCAAAGCCGCACCTGGTACCGAGTGACCGAGAACGAATTCCAACGGCTAATTCACGAGGCACACCAGGGCGAAGCGACGCTGCTCGATCGCTACGGCGCCAGCGACCGGGCCGAGTTTTTCGCCGTCGCCAGCGAATGCTTCTTCGAGCGGCCGCACGCCCTCCGCGCCCGTCACCCCGAACTTTATCAAGTGCTTTCCGACTTTTACTGTCAGAACCCAGCCCAGTGGCTCCCCGATGCAATGCTACCGGTTGACCCCAGCCCCCTTTAAACAGTCCCTATGAACGTCGTAAACTCAATCGCGAGTATCGAAAACACATTTGTGGATTCGCAGCAGCAGAATCGATTCAATTCCATTTGAATCAAAGGCCGAGTGGCGGAATGGCAGACGCAAAGGACTTAAAATCCTTCGGGGGGTTACCCCCGTGCGGGTTCGATCCCCGCCTCGGCCACTGATTAATTCGAAAAATTCCGCACTGTTTGAACGTGCGCGACGGACACGAGATGTACGCCTGGGGGCAGGAACGGACACTGGATCAATCAATGAACAGAATGAATCCTAAGATTGATGCATTTTTAAGGAGAGCGAAAAAGTGGCAGGCAGAATTGAAGGAATTGAGAAGAATCGTTGTTGACTCTCCGCTAACCGAAGAATTGAAGTGGCGTCAGCCTTGTTACACGTTTCAGAAAAGTAACGTACTCATCATCAGTGGATTTAAAGAATGCTGTGTGCTTAGTTTTATCAAAGGCGCCTTGTTAAAAGACGCCCAGGGTATTCTGGTCAAACCTGGACCCAATTCGCAGTCGGCGCGCGTGATTCGGTTCACCAATGTTCGACAAATCGTTAAGCTGGAACCCATCTTGAAAGCTTATATTGATGAAGCCATTGAAGTGGAAAAAGCCGGTTTGAAAGTGAAATTTAAAAAGATTACGCAGCACAAAATTCCTGCAGAGCTGCAAGATAAATTCGATGAAAACCCTGCCTTGAAAACTGCCTTTCGCGCTTTGACGCCAGGACGGCAAAGAGCATACCTGCTTCATTTTTCTGCAGCCAAACAATCCAAAACTCGTGAGTCAAGGATTGAAAAATGCAAGCAGCGAATTCTCAAGGGAAAGGGATTAGATGATTAGTAATGCCGCCAAGGGCGTTATATACAGCCCGGACCATTCGTGACGTAAGTCACTCGCAAGGCGTGGAAATACAGAATGCCTTCGGCAGTTTTGACAGGCACTTTGGCCACTGCAACGGCAGCGGCAAGCATTTCGGCCGCGGTTAACCAGCCCGCCGTTGTCGGGCATATCGCCCGAAAGTTAGCAGCCCCGCCAGACCCAATAGCGCCAGCGACGATGGTTCCGGCACGGACGAACTTGATCCGCCGCCTGATACGCTCACGGAGTAATCGGCCACCACGGGATAATGGTCGCTACCGGTTGTAAGCGAACTCTGCAGGGTGGACCGCGTGACCGGCGCGTCAGCGGCACCCGGATTCTGCAACTCCGTAAGTAGGGCCTGCAGGTCGGCATTGGTCAACGCGCCGTCTTTATTGATATCGCCTGCCGCTAGCAGGTCGGCATTGGTCAGCGTGTGGCTGTTGAACGAATGCGTCGATTGATATCCGCTCTGATCTGTCAGCGCGCTCAGCATGGGCGCAATATCAGCAGCGGTAATTTTAGAATCCTGATTCATATCACCCCGCAGCACCAAATTGGTGAGTGCCCCAGTGCTGCTCGCACTGCCATGATACGCAACGGTGCCATTGTGTCCGAAAATAGGATAGGAGCCGGAAACGTAAGCTAATCCGCCCGCGGTCCCGTTGTAGACGTTCGTCGTCATGAACTGATAATCGTCCCGGTACCGCAAGTTCGTGCTCGAGTCGCTCAGCTTGCTCAGGTTCGACGAATTATCCCAATCAATGGTGTAATTTACGTTGCCGTTGATATCCGGTGGGTTGTACACATCGACCGCGCGACCCTGCGCTTTGCTGTTCGGCGACGGCGAGTTAAGTGTGGTCATCGTCTGATACGTCGTCTCTGTACTGGTGCCGAAATTGTAGTCACCCACATACAGCACTCGAGCCGTAGAAGGTAATGCCCCCGCCTCGTTACTGCGAATAATCTTGGCCTCACCATTGCGAGCTGTAGCGTCGCTTGCAGCACCACCCGATTTGAAGTGGTCCACATACATATAAAAATCATCAGCGGATGTACCGCCGACGGGCTCAAATTTGTAGCGCACCGGTTGGCGATATACGCCGTTGCCCGAAAATCCCACCGACGCCACGGGAGTCGATTCCAGCAGTTGCACCGTCTTGGTGTTGTACACCAGCGCATTGGGACCGCTGCCAACGTCAGGCGTATCACTTAATGTGGCTTGGTACGAACTCATGGCGTAGGTGCCCGCGCCATAATAACTATTGAGTGCATTCAGGATCGGCTGCACCGTCGTGGTATTACTAGTCGTTTCCTGTAAACCCAAAATATCGATGGGCCTAACGTTGCCGCCGACGTCCTCCTCCCCAATCCCTTCCAAAACCTGGTAGAAACCCGGCAGGGGTGTCGTCGCACCATTGATGTCCGCTTCCATGTTGTACGACACAACGCGCAACGATGCCGTCGTCTGGGCCGAAGCAACTGTCGAGAGAAAACCCAGAACTAGCGCCGCGCTTGCACAGAAAGTGCGTCCGAATGACCGCGATTCCATCCGTTCCCTTCCAAAGTAACTGCCCCGGGCGACCTTAAGCTCTTAGTAGAATTGGGGGCGCCCAAACAATCAAGTCCGACACTAGTGGGATGTCCTGGTAGCCATGACAGTCCCTAAGGGGGGTACGTCGTTTCCCATTAAAAGCGTCGCCTTCCGCTTCACTCTTTTTCCTTCTCCAGCTGCTTCTTCGACGCCTCAATCGCCTTCAGCTTGTCGGCCGTCACCTCCGGGTATTTCAGCCCCAGGGAATTGATGGTCTCGACCAAAATCTTCGCCACCAAGGCGCGGCTGACCCATTTATGATTCGCTGGAATCACATACCAGGGCGCCCAGTCAGTGCTGGTGGCATCAATGCACTCTTCAAACGCATCCATGTATTCGTCCCAGTGACCTCGCTCGGCAATGTCGGAGGGCGAAATCTTCCAATGTTTGTCCGGCTCGTCAATGCGGTCCAAAAACCGCTTGCGCTGTTCCTCTTTGGAAATGTTCAAAAAAAACTTCACCACCTTGGTTCCGTTGCGCGATAAGTGCTTTTCAAAATTGTTGATGTCCTCATACCGCGCCTTCCAAAAATCCTTATCGACTTTGGCGTCGGGAATCCGCTCGGCCGCCAAAAACTGCGGATGCACTTTCACCACCAGCACTTCTTCGTAGTAGGAGCGGTTGAAAATGCCG
>DASXPQ010000023.1:0-3364 GCA_036493575.1 Pirellulales bacterium | reverse complement strand
CGCGTTAGTTCGCCGATCGGGGAATGATGAAGACACAAGGGATTTGGGCGATCAGTGTACTGTTAGGACTGACATTAGTCGTAATCTCTTTTTTTTGGCCCAGTATTGTGGGCGGCAGACGTAATTGGAGTGATGCCCAAGCAAAAGACTATACAAATACGCTGGCTGCGATGCATCGATTGAATGGAGAAGTCGCCGAAGCACGACAACAGCTGGCGCAACCGCCGAATGCCCGCGGCAACTCTCGGACCAGAATTACAGAATCGCGGTTGGCCACGGCAACCGCGTTAAGCGCTCCGGTCGATCCTGCGACGGCGAGTCCCGATCGATTAGCCACGGAACTGGAAGTAGTTCAACAGCGATATGCGAAACAACAAGCGGCGCTAGATGCGGCCCGATCGCATGGCCAAAACGCTGCGTTAGTTATGCGCTGGTTGGGGCTTGGATTGGCTGCCGCAGGCGCAATCGGACTTCTGAGTTTCCAATCTCGACGGGGAAACTAGACTGATTCTTACTGTTCGGCGAACAAGCAGGTAGTGCTATCCGGCCGAGGAGTATTCCTGTGCGGCCTGACGGGAAGCGGTCGGTTGTTTGGCGGCTGGCGCTGATTGTGCACCGGTCGGCTTTTGCGTTTCGGATTTCTTCTGAGCCATCGTCGGCTTTTCGACCGTATCGGACTTATTGGCAATTACTTCTGCCGCAGCTGGACGCAGAAAACCTTCGACCGAATCGACGCTTTGGGCGCCGATGAGCCGTTTCATAGTCCAGGCGTCGCCGTTTTTCTCGTACATGACCAATTGCGGAATCATGTTGCCTGAGAGCAGTTGGCCGGCCAGGTCGTGCTGGGCGTCGGTGTTGACGAACGCGAAGGACACTTTTTCCAAACCGCCATGGGCGGCCACGGCCGGCATAATGGAAGTTTTCATCGACTGGCAGGCGGGGCACCAAGAAGCGCCAACCAGCACAACCAACGGCTTGCCGCTGTCCTGTGCGTCTTTGTAAGCGGCGGAATAGACGTATGAAGCGATGTTACGGGGTGCAGAAGTATCGGCGGTCGTCGCCGAAGCAGCACTGCTGGGCGAGGCGGAAGCCACCGCATTATTTGACGTGCTGTTGTTGGCGATCGTGATATTGGCGTTATCGGAAACAGCGGCGAGCAGCGAAATTTGAACGAAGATTGAAATCGCGAGGCTAGACACGGGTGCATCTCCTTCTGGCTAATACCGTGGCGAATTTAAAAAAACGGGCTCCCCCGGCCTGGCGCAGGCTAATGTCCGAAAGGTATGGTGAGTGGTTAACGGGTCAGAGCGACCGTGCTGAAGGTTGGCCAAGCGACAAGCCGCCTGAAGAAGGGCCAGGCAAGCGGGCCCATGCTTGTCGTTTGATGCTTTCCGTCGTGGTCAGCCTCCGTAGTTGTGTTTCCATTCGACCAACACTGGTCTTTGGACCAAGGAAGAGCACGTAGTGTAGATAGGTAAAATGAACTTGCAAGTAGTGAATGGGAAATATTTTCTGATTGCAGAAAATTTGCGGATTACACAGTTCTTGGTAAATTATGTGAGCCCAATTTCAGCGTGTTGGTTTTCGTTCTTTTGGTGATGTTACAAGTCGCAACTCTAAGTCAGAAAAAATCTTCCATGCTGCCGCTGGTTGTATGAGCGGCAAGCAGACCGATATAATTGCTGTGCTTTCAGGTTTATTCACTGACTGTATTGCCGGTGTCTCTGCGACCAGACGCCGACGCCAAGGCATCTAGAACCAGGGCGCTCGACATTTTTTCCACATGAAGCTGCGCGTCGGACTTGTTGGACTAGGAAAAGCTTGGGAGGTCCGACACCGGCCCGCACTGCGGGCTCTTGCCGACCGCTTCGAGGTGCGGGCCGTTTGCGAGCAGGTTGGGGTGCGGGCGGAGCAGGCAGCCCGAGAGTTTAATGCGACTGCGGTAGATGGCTTCCGCGCGCTGACGGCTCGGGAAGATATCGACGCTATTTTAATGCTGGCCGAACAGTGGTACGGCTGGCTGCCGATTTTGGCGGCATGCGAATATGGCAAGGCGATTTATTGCGCCGCTCCGCTGCAACTGAGTTTGGA
This sequence comes from Pirellulales bacterium, assembly GCA_036493575.1. Classification (GTDB taxonomy): domain Bacteria; phylum Planctomycetota; class Planctomycetia; order Pirellulales; family JADZDJ01; genus DATJYL01. The sequence goes on along the minus strand of DASXPQ010000023.1, from coordinate 1,273 downwards.
AGAAGCGAAGCAGATTAAGGATCGCGTCGATCAGGCCGGCGTGGCATTCATGGCGGAATTTGCGCGGCGACAAAATCCGGCGACGTTGCGATTGAAGGAATTGATCGCCACCAAGCTCGGCCAGCCACGTTTGTTGTTTTGCCATCGCCGGGTGGCCGTGGGCGAAAGACCGGCCAAGCCGGGCACCCCAAAAGATCGCGGCTTCGGCACCAGCGACCTGGTGGAGTTGGTCGACTGGTGCCGCTATGTTGTCGGCAGCGAGCCAAGCTCGGTGCTGGGAATGATGCACAGCGTATCGCCCGATTCGCGCGACGAAGATTACCGGATGATGAGTTTGGATTTTACTCAGCCGGGACAACATGCCGGCAAAGGTGTGATCGCGCAAATCAGCTCCGGCTATTACATGCCGCAAGGTTGGGAGGAAGCCGTTTCGTTTCGACCGCCGCCGGCGCTGCAAGTGGCGTGCGAACATGGTATTGCCTTTATCGATTTGCCGGCACAAGTGCTGTGGTTCGACAAGGCGGGGCGACATCAGGAATCGCTGGACAGCGAACGGCCGGTTGGCGAACAGCTTCTTTCTTACTTTCACCGCTCCGTGACCAGCTTGGTGCGCAACCCAGCCGGTTTAGAAGACGCTTACCGAGCGTTGTTGGTGGTGCTAGCCGCGCGGCAGAGCCATGAAGAAGGACGGCGAATTACGCTGTCGTTTTGAGCGATATCGGTGCGAACTGACGATTGCTGGGCAAAATCATGTATCGATACATGCCGCCAAAGTCGTCTACGTGGGGACATGGTCTACGTAACATGTCCCCGGCGAAGCAGAAACAATTAGGGGACGAATTTTTCGCGCAGGCGGTGGCGGAATTCGAAAAGATGCCGAGCATCCTAACGATCATGAATGATCGTGAAGGAAAAGTCGCTCAACATTTTGCGCAGGTCTGCGAGACGTCGGCTGAAAACATCAATTGGTGTGCGTTGCCTGCACGGCAAAGCGATCTGTGTTTGCAGGAGGTGATTACCAACAGCAGGTGGACTTCCAGGCAAGGCGGCAGCATTTTCTTGACGCAATCTTTCAAGATTACTAAGTGGCACATCCAAGGACAAGAAATGGCCACTGCGTCGTCAATCATTTTGTATTACGGCGTTAAACCACACATCGCCACGTTTTTGCTATTTGAAACCGTCGAAGCGTTCGATTGGGTTGCGTCGGTGTTTAAACGGCTGGAACTTTGCACTCTGAAGCAAAAACACTTCAAGCCTATTAAGCGAGGGC
>DASXPQ010000022.1:0-6299 GCA_036493575.1 Pirellulales bacterium | reverse complement strand
CCCAGCCTGCGGCTACGTGGTGCGCTGCCCGCAATGCGATTTGCCACTGACGCATCATCGCACGGAAAACATCGCGCTCTGCCACTACTGCGACCACCAAGAAAGCGTGCCGCGCGAATGTCCGGAGTGCCACGCGCACGGTATTCATTTTCGCGGCCTCGGCACGCAAAAACTGGAGGCGGAAATTCGCAGCCGCTTTCCCGAAGCCGCCACCCTGCGGATGGACACCGATGCCATGAAAGCACCCGGCAGCCACGACCGCGCTCTGTCTAAATTCCGTGACGGCAAAGTTCAGATTCTGCTCGGCACCCAAATGATTGCCAAAGGATTGGATTTTCCCAATGTCACGCTGGTGGGCGTCATCAATGCCGATACCGCCCTCCACTTGCCGGATTTCCGTGCCGCCGAGCGCACCTTTCAACTCGTCACCCAAGTCGCCGGCCGCACCGGCCGCGGCGAAAAAGGTGGCCGCGTGCTGGTGCAAACCTTCAGTCCCGACCATCCTGCCATTCGCGCCGCTGTGATGCACGATTTCCGCGCATTCGCGCGGGAAGAATTGCCCCTTCGCGCCTCGCATGGCTATCCACCCGTCACCACCATGATTCGCCTGGTCGTCCGCGGATTGTCGCACGATCAAACCCGCGCTTTCGCGCAGCACTTTGGTGAACGCTTGCGGCGGGCAATTGAACGAACGATGTCCGAGCCGGAAGCACCAATTCCTGCTAATGCAGAAATCCGCTTGTTAGGTCCCGCCGCGGCGCCGTTTGCCAAGCTGCGTGGGCAGTATCGCTTTCATCTGCAATTGCAGGGACCCGATGGCGATCAATTGCGAGCCGCCATCCGCCAGGCGACCGATGGTTTGGAAGTTCCCGAGGGAATGATTTGGACAGCCGACGTCGATCCGCTCGATATGCTCTGATCCAGCTTCAAGTCGCCCAAGCCGAGAGACCAGGTTTAGACCGCCCACATTGCTCTAGTTCAGCGCGCCAAACCGCCGTAAAATAAAGGACGGTAACATTTCCTCGTCCCTCGATCCTCGCCCCCAATCCCTCCTCCATGTCCTACCGCGGCGTCAAACGTGTGCTGGGGGAAACGCGCCTGGAGCTAAAGTGTCTGGTGCTCTTTGCCGTCTGCCTGTTCACACTCATCGGCGGCAGCTTCTGGTGGTACGGCAGCCGCACCGAAGGAATGGTGATCGGCAAGGCTCACAGCACCGGCCGCGATTTGGTCCACGCATCTTTGTTGCAAGTACATTGGGAAAAGCTCGACAATGACAAGTTCAAGGGACTCAACGAGAGCATCGGCCGTAATTTGCAAACACAAAGCTATAACTACGGTTTTCTAAAAGTGCCCGGATTGGCCAGTAGTGAGCCCAGCATTCCGGCAAACTGCCAACCTCGTGACGATTACGAAGCCTGGGTCTTAGAACATTTTCCAACGTCGATCCCTATTGTTACCGTGCCGACCGATGGCGGTATTGCGAACCCCAACGGAGCCCAACAACCAGAAACATCTTCTGTCGACCGCGTCGTGCCGGACTCGAAAGGAGAGTACGCCTACGAATATTTTCAGCCCGTTTATGTGTCTGATCGAGGCTGTACCATTTGCCATGACAAATCAGCGCTATACTCGGCTGCCGGCTTGCCCTCGCCGCCCCCTTTGCAAGTGGGAGATTTGATCGGCATAGCCCGCATCGAAATGCCTGACGCCACACAAAAGGCGCTAAATGAGAATCGGGCAATCTTCTTGGCCACCGCCGTGTTAACGGTATTTCTGGCCATGTTCGCCAGTTACGCCATCGTGCGCTATGTCATCGTCAAACCGTTGAAGCACTTGCGCGACATCAGCGACGAAATCGCTCGCGGCAACATGCAAGCCCGCGCCGAAATCCACACGGCCGACGAATTCGAAGAGCTCGGCATGGCGTTCAACAAAATGGTACGCCACCTCGTCACCACCCAGGAGGAAATCAAACACGCCAATGCCGCTCTGGATGTCAAAGTGGACGAGCTCGCCCAAACTAACATGCGGCTCTACGAAATGAACCGCCTCAAGAGCGACTTTCTCGCCACCATGAGCCATGAGCTCCGCACGCCGCTCAACAGCATCATCGGCTTTTCTGAAGTGCTCGATTCCATCAAGTCGCTCGACGACAAGCAGCGCCGCTACGTCCAAAACATTCAAAAATCCGGTCGCATTCTGCTTGACATGATTAACGATATTTTGGATCTGGCGAAAATCGAAAGCGGCAAAATGGAAATCCGCCTCTCCGATTTCCGCATCGATCCCGTTGTCCAAGCCCAGTGCGATTTCTTCCGCCCGCAAACCGAACGCAAAAATATCGATCTGGAAATCGACGTCGAGCCCGGCCTTTCAGAATTATTCCAAGATCAAGCCAAGGTCCAGCAAATTCTCAGCAACCTCCTCTCCAACGCCATTAAATTCACTCCCGAAGGCGGCCGCATTACCGTCCGCGTCCGCCAAGATGTCGAGAGCGGCGACTTGCTGTTGATCATCTCCGATACCGGTGTGGGCATTGCCGAGGAAGACCAGGTCACCATCTTCGAAAAATTCCGCCAGGGCTCCGCCGTCATGGCCCAGGGCGATGCCATCACCCGCGAACATTCCGGCACCGGTCTAGGTTTGTCAATCGTAAAAGAACTGTGCAAACTCCTCGGGGGCGAGGTTTCGGTCGAAAGCCAAATCGGCCGCGGCAGCACGTTCACGGTCCACCTGCCATTCACCTGCGCCGGCCAACCGCAGCTTGACGCCACGGTAAAGGATAATCTAGAAGAATTAATCCGTCCCCGCCGGCAGGAAATGCAGCGAACGCTGGAGCGCACCGTTTCCACCGGCCCCGTTGCGGAACGCTAATTTTCCTCCAAAATCGGTGGTAACTGTCTGCCAATGCCCAGCGCCATTCCGCCACTGCCGGTCGTGCACTTATTCACCGACGGCGGCTGCAGCGGCAATCCGGGCCCCGGCGGTTGGGCATTCATCTTGCGACATCCGGAGTCGGGCAAGGAACTCGAACATGCCGGCGCAGAACAGCTCACCACGAACAACCGCATGGAGTTGCTGGCAGTCATCCGCGGTTTGGAAGCGCTAAAAAAACGTTCGCACATCGAACTCTTCACCGACAGCGAATATGTTCGCCAGGGATTAATGCAATGGATGGCCAAGTGGAAGGCCAACGGCTGGAAGCGCAAAGTCGACTCGCGCGGAAAACTGGGCGAGGTCAAAAACCTGGAACTCTGGCAACGCTTGGACGAATTAATTGCCCAGCATCAATTGAATTTCCACCGCGTGGCCGGCCACAGCGGTCATCCGGAAAACGATCGCTGCGACGAACTCGCTGTCGCTGCTTATCAAAAGTTCTTAGCCCGGTAATCGTCTTCCGCTGGGCCACCGCACGCGTTGCTAAAACGCCACTCCATTGCTTAGCAACAACGTATCGCAAACCTCATTGCAAATATCGTTGGCTTCCTGCAGCGCGCCGCGCAGTACAAACACGACGTGTTGTGTCTGATCGACACACAAAGCGCGCAAAAAAATTGCGCTTTTTGATCCGCGCAGCTTTTGCCTCCGTAGAATTTGACAGCATCGGGTTTGTGAGACAGAGTTGTAGCACCACAGCTTATCATCGCAGTCGACTTGGGGTCGCCCTCTCTTCAAACCCGAATCGATTGCGGCAGTTTAGAATTCGCTTTTCCAGTACACGGCGGCGCGCCCTATTGCAGGCCACGTCAACTTCGGAGGTTTTTCCATGAATTGCAGCCAACATTTGGTTTCGTCATGCCCGACAAGCTCGCGAACTGAGCTTCGACAAAACCGTCCTCGACGCGGCGTTATTACCGTGTTCGCAGCGTTCTTGATGATCTTGATGTTGGGCATGGTGGCCTTTGCGGTCGACGTCGGCTACATGATGGTCGCGCAAACCCAGTTGCAAGCCGCCGCCGACAGCGCCGCCATGGCTGCTGCTGCAAATATGTCGGGCACTCAGTCCAGCATACTTGCCGCCGCTCAGCAATACGCCGGCTATCACAAAGCCGGTGGCAAAACGGTTAGCTTAACCAGCTCCGACGTTCAATCCGGCACCTGGAACTCCACCTCACGCACGTTCACGGCGGGAAGCGTCAGCAATGCCGTTAAGGTCACGGCCCGCCGCGATAATTCCACCGGCGCCAACGGTACGTTTTTCGGACGTGTTTTGGGCCTGGCCTCCTTTAGCATTCCGGCCTCAGCCGTGGCCGTCGGCAATCCCCGCGATATTTGCTTCGTGGTCGACTTGTCGGGGTCCATGAACGACGACACCGTCACCGGCTACGGCAGCAGCGCCTCCTATCGCAGCTCCGGCTACACCAGCACTTACAACTCAATGATGCAGCAAGTGTATACCGATTTTGGTTTCGGAACGTATCCGGGTACGATGCAGAAGCTTGGGCAAACCGTCGACTCCAGTGCCACTTGGAGTGGTTCCGGGTCGCATGGGTTGTACTCGACTAGCGGACCCCTCTCCAGCAGCAGCATTGCGACGACTTACCGCATCAAAAGCACCGATTCCACCAGTGCCGCGCAAACCAAGGCCTACAAATGGATAATCGATAAGCAAATCGCCACCATCATGCCCAAGGCAAAGCCGGCTCCCAACAGCGGCAATACCGCCAGCTACAACTACTGGCAAGCGTATATTGCCGATGTGAACACAAATAGTGGCCAGCTCGGCTATCGGTCGTATGTCACGTGGCTGATGGACGAGGGAGGCCGCGATCAAACGGTCGACAGCAGTGGCGATTACGGCCAGCTTTCCGTGCAAAGTCCCAATTGTGTGTATCACTCCGAAACGGTCGGCAGCACTAGCTTTTCCTTCCCCCCCTCGGAGCAGCCCACTCACTCGGAGCGGCGTTCCGTAATTGCCGGTTTACAGGAGGTCAAAAAATACAACACCTCCGTTAGCGATCCCAATCAAAAAGATTGGATATCGATTGTTACCTTCGACAAAACCAACGATGTGCAAACGCGCGTGGCGCTATCCAGCAACTACGATTCCGCTATGACCAGTGCCGCCACCATGCAGGCCGTGGGTCAAAACGGCGCCAGCACCGATACGGAAGAAGGTTTGCTCGCCGCCTATAACCTCATCAAACCTGCCAGCCAAGGCGGCAATGGCCGCGAAAACACGCAGAAAGTTGTCGTGCTGCTCACCGACGGTGTGGCCAACTTAAAGGACAGCAGCGACTCGACGGTTAGTAACTACTTGGCCGCACATCCCAACACGACCAATGGCGTTTCCAATTATTATGGAGATTCCAACGATAAGCCCAGCGATGCCGCCTTAATGCAGGCCAGTAACATGCGCAGCAACAAGTTTTATGTATACGCCTTAGCCCTAGGATTGGACGCCGACAACGATTTCATGGACCGCATGGCCCGCATCGGCAGCACTGCCGACTCCAACGGCCAGGCGCCCCACCAGAGCGGCGATCCGTCGGAGTACGAGACGGAAATGACCGCCCTGTTGGACCAGATTGTCGACAATCCTCAAGTCCATTTGGTGCAGTGAGAGATGACGAACGTGAAATCGCCACGGAGCGCTTTGCCGCTCCGTGGCGAAAGTAACGTGCCATCAAGGTCGTAAGCGCCTGACGGGCGCCCCGTCGCTCACGTTAGAACGGCTTTCTATTGCAGCGACAGTTCCTGCGTCGTTTCGTCGTACGCCAGCAAATTGCCAAACCTGGCCCAGCGCACGAACGTCTGGAACATCTTTTCGTGGTTCTCTTGCGGTAGCCGCAAAATAATCGTCTCTTCCACAAAGTCTTGATCGATCTTGTGCTCCGGCTGCCGCGAAATGGCGTCGTAAATCTCTCGGAATAGCCGCAGCTTCAGCAACTGCTCGCGCCAAATCACTTGCCGCTCTTCCGCCGTCCCGCTCAAAAACTTCCGCCCGGCGGTATCCAATACCACCATCCGCTTGGGCGTATCGACAAATTCCAGCATCTCCGCCGCACGCACTGTCCGAATAATATCGCCGAACTCTCGATTCGTATCCGCCGCAATTCGGAACAATTCTTCGCTGCCGCCGCGCGCATCCAAATACTCCAGCAAACCCACAATCTCGCTGGAACTCGTTTCCGGCAGCGGCTCCATCGCCGGCAACCCGGATCGCGACATCAGCGGCGGCTGATCAGGCAATTCCTTGCCGGTAATTATCTCGTGCAATTGATCGACCATCGCATTGAATTCGTACGATCGATAATTCCGCGGCCGCGGCAGCTTGTTTTCCAATATCGTCCGCAGCC
>DASXPQ010000021.1:0-8215 GCA_036493575.1 Pirellulales bacterium | reverse complement strand
TGATCTTTTTGTTCTTCCCATTCCTGCTGGTAGTACTGCTCCAGGAAGTTGCGGTCGGTGACTTCGCCCAATTCCAGCCGCAGTTGCCAATCGTCGGGCAAGTCTTCCTGGAAGCGGCCCAAGGTGCGACCGCGACCGGCTTCTGGGAACGTAAGCGTGCGGCGGTCCAGACCCAAGTTGTCGACGCCATGATCGTCGATGTACCAGGCGTCGATGAATCCTTGCGAGCGCGCTGCGGGATTGAAAAATCCTGGGCGGTCGTAACCGAACTTGGTGCCGCCGCCGACGCCGCGCAAGCTCAAATAATCGACGCTGGCCGTCCAGTTGGTGCCTTGGGGCGGATGGCGGATGCCGAGAATTTCGTACGGATTGAAATCGACCAGCACCTGGCTCCCGAATACGTCGTCGTGCCGAAACGCGATGTTGTCGAGATACAGCGGCGGGCGGTTCAGATCGCCAGCGAACCAGGGCCAGTAGAAGACGGGAATGCCCTCGATGGTGATGACGTTGTTGCGGCCGGTGAGGAGCTGCTCGTGCTCGGTAATAGGCTCGCCGGTTTGCGGATTGATTTGTGGCTGGCCAGTGAATGGATTCAGCGCCGGAATTTGCTGATCTTCCAGCGTGAGCTCGCCGGATTTGAATTCATAAGTGGGAATGCCCATGCGACTGGTGGTGAGGCTGGCGTTTTGCGCAACGAAGCGATCTTGATCGACCTGCCGCAGCACTTGAGCTTTGAGACGCACCAAGCCTTCGAAACGTGGCACGGGCGTGAGCAATTCGGCATCCAGAATGACGCCGCTCCGCTGCTGGACGTTGTAGTACATGGCTTTGGCTTGGACGACGCGGTCCCCTTCGCGGAAAACAATGTTGCCTTCCATGTAGATTTCCAGCGGCGCGGTGGCGGGCTGGACCGTGGGACTGCTGAAGCTGAGGTCCTGACCGGTGGTAGTCCAGACGACGATACGATCGGCCGAGACGTCGATCGAGCCGGAAAGTCCCAGTGGGCCGCCATAGGTGGGTAGGCCATCGATCAAAATGTTCACGCCATTGCTGATGACGACCACGGTTTCGTTGGTAGCTGGATTGTTGAAGGATTCCGCCTGGACTGGCGCACCACTGCGCGGAATGACACGGACTCGCCTGGTGCCGACGACGGGAATATTTTCAGGCAGAGTGGCTTGCGGCTGGACGATGGTGCCAGGCGGAACGGCAGTCGCTGGAAGCGGCGCGCCGAATTGTGGTTGAGCTGATGCAGGCGGCGCTAAACTCGGCGGCGGCAGTCCCATTTGAGCAGCCGCGATGTCGGCGAATAGCGAGATCACCACCGCGAGTAGTGCCGGCGCCAGCAACTTGATGCGCGAGCGCAGATCGGCAGCGCGGCGCAGCGGAAGCTGCGCGCGGCGAACGGGCCGCGCAATCTGAGCGGTGAATCGCACGAGCAGAAAAGTGTTCCTTGCGAATGCGCTGGACGACGAGATGAGCATCAGCACGGTATGCAAACACCGCGACTTGATACGTCACCCGATGCGCGACAGCGCAGACGACGGATGAAAACCAACTTCAAGAAAAGACGAAAACCCTTGCGAGACGAGACTTTACCTTACGGAAAGCGGGGCGGATTATAGGTGCGAAGCAGCGCGCGGGTCAAGTCGGAATCCAGCGTTGATAGCATGACCTAAGTATTTTTGACGCAGCGAGTTACAATGCGGCTCCTCGCGCTGCTTTTGGCGCGACGGTCGGCACACCCGCCAATTGAAAAAACTTCACGCATGTACGCCACGCTATCGAACGTTTGGTTTTTGATTGCGGCAGGCATGGCGACGGGCGTGGTCGGCGCGATTTTGGGAACCGGCGGTGGCGTGTTTTTGATTCCGCTATTGCTGCTGGCGTTTCATGTGCCGATGCATTACGCGGTGGCCACGAGCATCATTTCGGTGGTGGCCACGTCGACCGCCGTGGCCAGCGTGAACGTAGAGCGCGGCACGGCCAACATGCGGTTGGGGATGACGCTGGAAATTGCCACGGCGCTGGGCGCCATTTGCGGCGGGTGGACGGCAGGTTTGCTTCCGGCGTCGTGGTTGGAAACGTTGTTTGCTATTTCGCTGTTGCCCACGGCGATTTTGATGTGGCGCGGGGTGACGGAAAACTCCACCGAAGGTGGCGAGAATATCGCTCCAACAGACGGCACTTTTCCGGAAAAGACTCCAGCAAGCAATTCGTTTATTGGCTCGTTGGCCGGACGCTATTTCGATTCACGGCTAGGACGAGAAATTGTCTACCGGGTTCGGCGGATTTGGGCGGGGTTGGGAATTTCGTTTGTTGCCGGGAATTTGTCGGGGCTGCTAGGCATCGGTGGCGGGGTGTTCAAAGTGCCGGCGCTGCATTTGGCGTGCGGAGTGCCGATTCGAGCGGCGGCGGCGACGTCGAACTTTATGATTGGTGTCACAGCCACAGCTAGCGCGTTCTTGTATTTTGGTCGCGGGGAAATTCGGCCGGCGCTCACCGCTGGGGTGGCGCTAGGCGTGATTGCCGGATCGGCCATAGGTTCGTGGCTGAGTCCAAAGGTCCAGGGGCCTGTGGTGAAAAAACTATTTGCGGTACTGTTGCTGGCCGCAGCGGTGCAGATGTTGGTGCGCGTTTTTGGGTGATGCACGAGAACGATAAGCGATGAATGATGAATGAGGAATAAAATCAGCGATGAGTAGCGAATATCAAAATCAAAGTGCGCCGGTGGATTTGTTGGCAAGGGCTGTTCATTGGAGTTTGTTGATTGGACTTGTGCTGAGCGGGGTGTTGATGTGCGTCGGCTTGGCGGTGTCGATTTCGCGGCACGAGCATGCGCCTGAGTTGCCGCCGCCGCACTTTGCGAAATTGTTGCATCTGGCAATCGGCGGCGACGGGCCGGCGCTGCTTGAGATCGGAATTTTACTACTATTGTTCACGCCGATTGTGCGCGTGATGGTGCTGGCGATTGGTTGGGGAGTGCGACGAGACGGGCGGATGGCGCTAGTGGCGCTGACGGTGCTAGTACTATTGACGATTAGCCTGGTACTGGGCGCGGGTTAAGTAACCAGCTTGCCCGATTAGAATTCAAACGTGGCGTAGAGCAATAAATTCAGGCCGATGCGTTCGGCGTCGTCGCGGGTGTAGCCTGCGCATTCCAGCGAATCGTGCTTTTCCAGAGCGCAGCTGAGATCGTACGGAGAAAAGATGACGGCGTAGCGATCGCCGATTTTCAGACCTTCCAGTTCTGGCGCGCCTTTGCGAGTTTTGGCCGCCAACGGGCCATTGTCGGCGCGGCTGTTTGGCTCGCGGCGGCTGACTTGCGACAAATCGTAGCCGCCGAATTGCGTGGTAAACATGGGATTGTTGGCTGGAATCGGTTCCAGCTTCAGGCCTTGGTCGGCTAACAAATCGTTGATTTCACGGCGGAAAGCCGTGGCGAAATCACGATTGGCGCAAATGGCATCGGCGATGAGCGTGCCGCGCTCCAAATACTTGCGCAAATCTTTTTTCTCATCGTCGCTCAGGCGGAAATTGGCGCGGCCGTGCATAAATAGGACGTCGTAGTTGAACAAATCGGAATCGGTCAGGCGAACTTTTCGCTGCTCGTTGGAAAAACGCGCTTTTAGTTCGCGATTGGCGGCGCGCAGCAAACTGGGGAGTGCGCCGGGGGCGGAATCGCAGCCGCCGAGATGCTGCACGTTGGCGACATAGCGTTTGCCGCGTTCGAAAGTGTCTTCTTCCTTTGGCGTGTCATCGGCGATTTGGAAGTTTTCGTCCTTGCTTTTCAGTTCGCGATTGGTGGCGTAGGCCAGGACGTTGATGCCCATGGAGAGGGCGGCGCTGAGTTGTTCTTGAAGCGTGGGACTTAGTTTGCGATCGCGCCCGGAAGCAATTTCCCAGTAGCATGACAGGCCGTGTGGCAAATCGCCTTTGTCGGGCTCCGGCGGCGCGGCATAAACCACAGTGGTGCGGCAGCCGTAATCGATCATCCACAAATTGGGGCGCAGCGCGGGGCGCACGGGCTCTTCCGCGTTCCAGAGCGGATGCTCCGGCGGCACGGGTTTCAGGCGGTACTCCGGCTCGTCGAAAACCTTGTCCATCAGTTGGCGAAAGCCGGCATCGAAACCGGCGCTGTCGTCACAGTAAGCTTCGGCGAAGATGAATCCACCGCGGTCGATGTACTCCCGCAGCTTTGGAGCCTGGTTGAGCAAATCTGGATTTTTACTGCCGCTGATGTGAAGCACCGGCGATTGCAAAAGATCGTCGACCGAAGCACTGGCCAGGTCGACGATTTGCCACGACAGGCCGAGCGGAAAATCGCGCTTCCACTTGGTTTCGACATAATTGGTTAGATTGGCTAGATCGGCACGGTGATGATCCCAATCGTCGTCGGCGCCATAACGAGCTTTGGCAATCAGCACCGGCCGGCGGCCTTTGGATAAAAACAGCAGGGCAAAGCTGGTGGCGATGTGCGGATCGCCTTCGGCGCGTCCTTCCCCTTTCCAATAGCCGGAGAGGGAATCTTGCTTGGCAAGCAGCCACTCGGCGCCCATGCGGTACCAATCGTAGCGGCGCATATCGCGGCTGGTGAAAAACCGATGCGATGTCATCCGGCCGACGCGCTCCACGGCGTACAAATAATACAAATTCCAAATGCTGAGGCTGCCCGGACCGGGATTCTGCTGCACAGAAAAATTATTGCCGAGCCAAACTAGACCATTTTCCATGGCTTTGACGGCCGGATTGTCGGTTTGTGGGCCGCAACAGTTCAAGCCGGTAGGAGTGATCTCCGCGTCGCCGGCGCTCAAACGGCCTGAAGAAATAAATAGTGAGGCAATGCCGGCGCAGGTCATGCTGCCGCGTCCTGGTGCGCCGACGCGTAGTGCTTCATTGATTGAGGGTACGTATTCGTAGGCCCAAGAGCCGTCGGGATTTTGCTGCCGCAACCAATATTGCTGGGCCAGGTTCCAAGTGCGATCGGACACCGGCACCCCCACGCGTTCTGCTTCGTATAAACCCAACAGGGCGAATTGAGAATTGGAGGGGTCGCCACCGCTGCGCATATCGGTGCGGTAAGACCAGGCCCCTTTGCGATCGCCTTCTTTATTTTGCAAATCTTCCAGCCAGCGAACATTGCGACGAATCAGGAGTAAATCTTTCTTCGGCTGGGCCATGCACAGCACCATGGTTTGCAGCGAAGTTACATACGTGGTGTCGGGCGGCAGAGTACGGATGTAATCCAAGGCCCGCCGCATTTGCTCGTCTTCCACCGGCACGCCGGCGTTCAGCAGGGCCAACGTACAGAGCGCTGTAGTACCGCCGGAGTAACCGGTGAATTCCGCCCAGGAACCGTTTTGATTTTGCGAGTTTTTGAGAAAGGTGACGCCTTTTTCAATGGCGGCGCGCACCTGGGGAGCGGTGATATCGCCCGGTGCATCGTCGGCCACGGTGGGCCGCACGATCAGGAGAATTAGTACAGCCGGAACCGACCAGCACGCCGGGCATCGCTTCATGACAAACTGCGTCCTTTGCTAGAGCCGAAGCGTTCGCACAACTATTGTAGACTCTTTAACTTACGGCTGCAATAAACGGCTGGTTTGCGTTGCTAAAGCGCGGCTGCGGTTATACGATGAAAGAATGAGCTGCCGCGACCGCTTTCGCAGCTATCTGCCCGCGTAGAAAGTCTGTAACGATGCCGCCCGAACCAACGACCGCTTCTGCTGTAGCCCCGCCGACCGGCGCCGCCAAGACGCGCAGCTTGGGGGACATCCTACAGGAATTCAGCCACTACCGGCGGCTGATGCAGGAAGAACTGCAAAAGATTATCGTCGGGCAGAACGACGTGATCGAGCAAATGTTTGCGGCGATTTTTACGCGCGGGCATTGCTTGTTGGAGGGTGTGCCGGGCCTGGCAAAAACGTTGATGGTGAGCACGGTGGCGCGGATTTTAGACGTGCAATTCAAGCGGATTCAATTTACGCCCGACCTGATGCCCAGCGACATTACCGGCACTAACGTGCTGGAAGAAGATGAAAACGGCCGACGGAATTTCCGCTTTGTCGATGGGCCAATTTTTACCAACATTTTGCTGGCGGACGAAGTGAACCGCACGCCGCCAAAAACGCAGGCGGCGCTGTTGCAGGCGATGCAGGAGCGCGAGGTTTCGATTGGCCAGACGACGCATGCGCTACCTGAGCCGTTTTTTGTGATTGCCACGCAGAACCCGATTGAACAGGAAGGCACGTACCCGCTGCCCGAGGCGCAGCTCGACCGGTTCATGTTCAACATCAAAGTGGATTACCCGACGGCGTCGGAAGAAGAACAAATTCTCAGCTTCACCACACGCAACGAAAAGCCGGAAGTGCGCAAAGTGCTGGCGGGAAAAGCCATTGTCGGATTACAAGCGCTGGTCGGGAAAGTGGCGGTAAGTGAGTACATCGTGAAATACGTGGCGCGGTTAGTGCGGGCCACAAGGCCGAAAGATGAATCGGCTCCGGAATTTGTTCGCGAATTGGTCGATTGGGGCGCCGGCCCGCGAGCTGGGCAGTTTTTGATTCAAGGGGGCAAAGCGCTGGCGGCGATGGAAGGCCGGTTCAGCGTGGCGATTGAAGATGTGAAAAAAATTGCCGTGCCCGTGCTGCGGCATCGGATCAGCACCAATTTCCAAGCCCAGGCGGAAGGCATGACCAGCGAATCGGTAGTGCTGCGGTTGCTGAAAGAAATTCCCGAGCCGGAAATTCCGAAGTTTGAAAAGCGGTAAGAGGAAACGCTGAATGATCAATGATGAACGATAAACGTTCAGCAGAACATTCGCCGTCACTGGCGGCCGCTCATCGTTTATCGCTCCTCGTTCATCGTTACTCATGCCTACTGTCGAAAAATATCTGAAGCCGGAAGTGGTTCGGCAAATCTCGCGGCTCGATTTGCGCGCCCAGTTTATTGTGCGCGGATTTTTGCAAGGGCTGCACGCCAGCCCGTTCCATGGCTTTTCGGTCGAGTTCAGCGAGCATCGCAAGTACACGCCGGGGGACGATCCGGACGACATCGATTGGTTGGTGTACGCCAAAACCGACAAGTACTACGTCAAAAAATTTGAGGCGGAAACGAACATTACCGGTTATCTGGTGATGGATTTGAGCCAGTCGATGGGCTATACGTTCCGTCAGGAGCTGACGAAGTTCGAATACGGAATTTGCCTGGCCGCGGCGTTGTGCTGGCTGATGGTGCATCAGCAGGATCCGGTGGGACTGATAACCTTTGACGAACGGATTCGCCAGAGCTTGCCGGCCAAAAGCAAACGGACGCAAATTGGCCACGTGTTGTCGCTGTTGGCTAAATTGAAGCCGGAAGGCAAGACGGACATCGCCAAAAGTTTGATTCAGATTGCCGCCATGTTGCGGCACCGCAGTTTGGTAATGTTGTTTTCCGATTTACTGGGCGAGCCGGAGGCGGTGATTTCGGCGCTGGGGCGGCTGCGGCATCGGGGACACGACGTGATTTTGTTTCACATCTTGGACGAGGCCGAGGTGAATTTTCCGTTTGACGGAGTGGTGGAATTTGAAGAGCCTGAGACGGGGGACCGGTTGCAGGTGGATGCGGATAATTTCCAGGCGGAATATATCGGGGCGATGCGCGAGTTCCGCGAATATTATCGCCGGCATTGTTTTCAGTTGGGGGTCGATTACGTGCCGCTGGACACCAGCATGCAATTTGACCGGGCGCTGACGGAGTATTTGCTAAGCCGCAGAGCGCGCTCCTGACGCGGTAGGCGGTGAGCAGCAAGCAGTAGGCGGTATGCAGAAGGCAGTTAAAAATCGATGGGCCTCACTTTTCTTACACCGCTGATGCTTGCCGGGGCCGTGCTTGTGGCGGCGCCGATTGTGCTGCACATGATGATGCGGCAGCAGCCGAAGCATTTTGTATTTCCCGCGCTGCGATTTATCCGGCAGCGAAACGATGCCAACAAGCGGCGCCTGAAGCTACGGCACATTTTGCTGCTGTTGTTGCGCTGCGGCGTGATTGTGCTGTTGGCGCTAGCGCTAGCGCGGCCAAGTTTGCAATCGGCCGGTTTGCTGGGCGATCAGGAAGCGCCTGTGGCAGCGGCGCTGGTGTTTGATACCTCGCCGCGGATGCAATATCGGCATCAGAATCAAACACGACTGGAAGTGGCGCAGGAAGCTGCCGAACGGGTAATGACCAAGCTGCCGCC
>DASXPQ010000020.1:0-2758 GCA_036493575.1 Pirellulales bacterium | reverse complement strand
ATTGCTCGGGCATTTGGGCTTCGCGACATACACAGGAAATTGCCAAGGCGATTGCCAAACGAATTGGCCCGATTGAAGCCAAGCCGCCGGAAGATGCGACCGCAGCGCTGGCAGCGTTTACGGTGCCGGGCCAGGCCGCCGGCGTGTGGAACAGCATTGAAGCCGACTTGCGCGAAAGCGGCGTGCAGCACACAACGGCTGAATATGGCCCGCGTTTGGTCGAATTAGAACGTTGCGCTTATTTGCGTCCGACGGTGCTACATTGCGAATCGCCGGCTGTGGCTGCTGCGAAAAAAGAATTTATGTTTCCATTCGTCAGTGTGGTGAAATGCCCGCAAGAGAAAATGATTGAATCGATTGGTTGCACGCTTGTGGGGACCGCCATCACGAACAATCCGCAGTGGCAGCGCGAGTTAACGGATGCCACGAACATTGACCGCTTGAACATTGGACCGATTCCCACCACGAAGCTCGATTGGCTGCAACCGCACGAGGGGAACATTGTGGAATTTTTGTTCCGCGCGCGGGCCTACCAACTGCCGAAAGAGCGCGTTGCGGCGCTGGATTGACTTTAATATGACGCCCTTTGATTTTTATCCCCGAACTCGCATTGTGTTCGGCCCCGGCAAGGTGGCTGCGCTGGGCGATTTGGCCGGCGAATTGGGCGCGCGGCGGGTGCTGGTGGTGAGCGATCCGGGAATTGTGCAGGCAGGACACACTCAGCGTGGCATCGAAAGACTGCAGCAGGCCGGCATTGAAACGCAACTGTTCGACGGCGTGGGAGAAAATCCGACGACCGACCACGTGGCGGCGGGGCTGAAAATTGCCAAACGGTTTGAGCCGGAATTGATTGTTGGTTTTGGCGGCGGCAGTTCGATGGACTGCGCTAAGGGAATCAATTTTGTGTACAGCAACGGCGGACAGATTCAGGATTATTGGGGCATCGGCAAAGCGATGCAGCCGATGTTGCCGATGATCGCGGTGCCTACCACCGCCGGCACGGGAAGCGAGACACAATCGTTTGCTTTGATCAGTGATGCCAAGACTCACGTAAAAATGGCGTGCGGTGACAAGAAAGCCAGCTTTCGCGTGGCGCTGTTGGACCCAGAGTTAACGCTGACACAGCCGCCGCGGGTGACGGCGCTAACCGGCATCGACGCGGTGGCCCATGCGCTGGAAAGCTACGTGTGCCGGACGCGAAATCCGGCGTCGATGGCATTCAGCCGCGAGGCGTGGCTAGCGCTAGGAGGTAATTTTGCGCACGTGCTGGCTGATCCGACAAATTTGGAAGCCCGGAGCGGCATGCAGTTGGGGGCGAGTTTTTCGGGCCTGGCGATTGAGAACAGCATGCTGGGGGCCGCGCATGCGCTGGCGAATCCGTTGACGGCGGAGTTTGGCATTGTGCACGGGCAGGCGGTGGGAATGATGTTGCCGCACGTGATTCGGTTTAATGGACAGGAGTTTGGGAATTCGTATTTCGAGTTGCTGGAATGCACTGCCGGTGGAAATGGGTTTCCGGCGCCGGCGACGGGCTACCAGGGCCTGGCCGATTTTGTGACCGACCTGGTTAAGCAGGCGGGTTTGATCAGCCGCTTGCGGGAGTTTGAAATTCCAGAACAGAAGTTGGAATCGCTGGCCACTGATGCAGCCAAGCAATGGACCGCCGAGTTTAATCCACGCAAGGTGCAGGCTGCGGAATTGCTAACACTGTACCGTGCCGCGTTTTAAATTATGGGACCTTCTGCGACAAACCGAACACTGCCGGCTATGAAAGCCATTTGGACTTTAGCGATTCTGGCTGTGCTCACCGGATGCGAGGTTCGCACTGTCACGGAGAATAATGCGACAATTTCGCGATCGAGTGCGCCGACCGATGCTTCATCCGCAATAGATCAAACGTTCTGGCCGGTGTTTCGGGGCAACGCTCAGGCCACGGGTGTGTCGACGGGTCGACTGGCAGAGCAGCCGCAGTTGGAATGGAAGTATGCGGTCGAAAAAGGGGCGTTTGAAGCGACGCCGGCCATTGTGGATGGGGTGGTGTACATCGGCGATATGGACGGAACGTTTTATGCGATCGATTTGCAATCCGGGAAAGAGCAGTGGAAATTCGACAAGGGGAAAGACAAGGCCGGGTTTGCAACGGCCGCGGCGGTGCGCGACGGACTGGTTTACATCGGCGACATGGATGGGAGCTTTTTTTGCTTAGATACCAAGAGTGGCGAAAAAAAATGGATGGCGACAAGCGACGGTGAAATTGACTCGGCGGCAAATTTTTATGGCAGTAATGTATTGTTCGGTTCACAAGACACCACGCTGTATTGCTTCGATGCCAAAACAGGGACACAACAATGGACCCATAAAATTGGCGATCAAATACGCTGTTCGCCTACCGTGATTGAAGATTGCTGCTTTCTGGCGGGATGCGATGGCAAGCTGCACGTGATTGATTTGCATAATGGCGAGGAAACCGGGGCGGTGGAAATTAATTCGCCGACCGGTTGCACGCCGGCGGCGGCGGGAGAGCTGATTTATTTTGGCACGGAAGGGGGCACGTTTTTGTGCGTCAACTGGAAAGAGCAGAAGAAAGTGTGGGACTGGCAAGATAAGGCCCGCGGATTATCGATTCGCTCGAGTGCTGCATTAACATCGCAAACGGTGATTTTTGGCGGGAGAGATAAAAGTGTCCATGCGCGCGATTCCAAAACTGGCGATAAGCTGTGGGATTTTGTGACGAAGGGACGCGTTGATAGCTCGCCGG
>DASXPQ010000019.1:0-6189 GCA_036493575.1 Pirellulales bacterium | reverse complement strand
CTAATGCACTCCGCATCGTCGGCGCGCGGCACAACAATCTGAAGAACATTACAGTGGAAATTCCCCTGGGTGTGCTGGTTTGTGTGACGGGTGTTAGCGGTTCAGGAAAAAGTTCGCTGATCAGCGATATTTTGTCGGAGGCGTTGAATCGCGACCTCAACGGGGGCATCGGCAATCCCGGCGAACATGATCGGATTGAAGGACTCGAACATCTCGACAAACTGATTGCCATCGATCAATCGCCCATCGGTCGCACGCCTCGATCGAATCCGGCCACTTACATCAAGCTAGCGGACGACATTCGCGATTTGTTCGCCAGGTTGCCGGAATCTAAGGCACGCGGTTATAAGTCGGGCCGGTTCAGTTTCAACGTGGCGAGCGGACGGTGCGAAGCATGTGAGGGAAATGGCTCCAATCGGTTGGAAATGGATTTTTTGGCCGACGTGTGGGTGACTTGTCCGGTGTGCAATGGGCATCGCTTCAGCCGCGAGACGCTGCAAGTACGGTTCAAGGGTAAAAACATTGCCGACGTGCTGGAAATGGATGTGCAGGAAGCGCTTGCGCATTTTGAAAACGTGCCTGACATCCGCCGCAAATTGCAAACGCTGCACGATGTGGGGTTGGATTATTTGAAATTGGGTCAGGCGTCGCCGACGCTTTCCGGCGGTGAAGCGCAGCGCATCAAGTTGGCGCGTGAATTGGTGAAGCGCAGCACCGGCCGCACACTGTATTTGCTCGATGAGCCGACCACGGGTTTGCACTTTGCCGACATTCAAATGCTGCTGAAGGTGTTGCAAGATCTGGTGGATGTCGGCAACACGGTGCTGGTGGTGGAACATAATTTGGACGTGATCAAGACGGCCGATTGGCTGATTGATTTGGGTCCGGAAGGGGGTGCGGCTGGAGGTGAGCTTGTGGCGGCTGGGACGCCGGAGGTCTTGGCCGCGTCGCATTCGCAACGATCGCATACCGCCATTTCGTTGATTCCGGCATTGAACGGGCATGCGGATGGAGCGGCGGCGACAACGCGATCAAAATCAGCGGCTCGAAAAACTGGCAAAAATAATAGTGCGATCTTTGGCGAGCAAATGATCCGGGTCCGCGGAGCGTATCAGCACAATTTGAAAGGCGTCGATGTCGATATTCCGCGAGATCAGATGACGGTGTGCTGTGGACTGAGCGGATCGGGAAAAAGTTCGCTGGCGATGGATACGATTTATGCCGAGGGCCAGCGCCGCTATGTGGAAAGCTTGAGCTCTTACGCGCGGCAGTTTGTCGGGCAGATGCAAAAGCCAAAGCTGGAGCATATTGAAGGGCTATCACCGGCGATTGCCATCGAGCAAAAGAATTTGGGGCACACGCCGCGATCTACAGTCGGCACGGTGACCGAAATCTACGATTACTTGCGCGTGTTATACACTCGGTTGGGCAAACCTTATTGTCCGGCATGCGACGTGCCGATTGGCACGCAATCGGCCGACGAGATTATCGAAAAGATCATGGCTGAGCAGGAGGGGACCAAGCTGTATTTGATGGCGCCGCTAGAAGCGCGGGTGGGCGAGAAGTACGAAAGCTTGTGGGATGAGATGCGGGCGCAAGGGTATCAGCGGATGCGCATCGACGGAGTGACGCATTCCGTGGACGAACCGCCGACGATTGATCGACGCCGTAAGCACGAAGTGGAAGTGATTGTTGACCGCATTACTGTTCGTCCGGGGAGCGATAGCCGGAGCCGGATTGCCGGCAGCGTGGAAACGGCTTTGTCGTTGGGCAAAGGAGTGCTGCGGATTGCATTTCCGGTGGATGGCGTGCAGGAGCTGCGCTGGCCGGTGGAGACTCATAGCCAGCATTTTGCTTGCGACAAGTGCGGGCGCAGCTTCGAGCCGCTTACGCCGCATAGTTTTTCGTTTAACACTCCGCTGGGCTGGTGTCAGGAGTGCGAAGGACTAGGCACGCAGTTGGGCGCCAATCCGGCGGCGTTGATACACGATCCGAAATTGTCGTTGGCTGATGGTGCGGTTGCCGTTTGGCCAGCGCTGAAAGGGTCGTTGTTCAAGCAGATGCTAGCCGCGCTGGCGGCGCACACCGGGGTACGCGCTGACGTGCCCTTTGATCAGTTAACCAGTCGCGAGCGGCGAGTGGTGATGCATGGCACGGGAGAAGACTGGATTGAGGTTCGGAGTAAATCGCAGGGGACTGTATTTCGTTTTCAATATAAGGGCCTTTATCCGGCGCTGGAGGAAGCGGCGCGGTTGTCGGCGACGATGCGCGGACAGTTAGACCATTTGGTGGACGACGTGGAATGTGCGCTATGCGGCGGTAGCCGCTTGAATGAGTTGGCCGCCTCAGTGCGGTTACGCGATCTGACCGTTGGTGAACTGTGTCGCTTACCGCTGGATAAGTTGATGGCGGAGTTTACCGCGTGGCAGCCGGCCGGGGCGGAGAAAAAAATTGCCGGAGAGCTGGTACGCGAAATTCGCAATCGGTTGGAGTTCTTGATCGACGTTGGATTGGAATATCTGAGCCTGGGTCGGCCTGCGCCGACGCTTTCCGGCGGCGAGGCGCAGCGAATTCGATTGGCCAGCCAGGTCGGCAGCGGGCTATGCGGCGTACTGTATGTTCTCGACGAACCGACGATTGGTTTGCATCCGCGAGATAATCGACGGTTGCTGGTTGCGCTGCAGAAGCTACGTGATTTGGGCAATACGTTGCTGGTGGTCGAGCATGACAAAGAAGTAGTCGCGAGCGCCGATCAATTGCTGGATTTTGGACCTGGCGCCGGCGAATTTGGCGGACAAATTGTCGCCCGCGGTACTCCCGAGCAAGTTAGCAAATCGCGCAGCTCAGTGACTGGTCCGTATTTAAGTGGGAAGAAGGCAATTCCGGTGCCGACAAATCGCCGGGCCGGCGGTGGGTTGTGTGTCACCAACGGCTTGAAGAAGGCGGCCGGCGGAAAACAGAAGGGGGAAGGCAAGGCAAAGCGTACTTCCGGCGGTGGAATGGTCGAAGCGAGACCGGATGCTACAAACTATCTCGAAATTGTCGGGGCGCGGCACAATAATCTGCGGAATCTTACGGCGCGAATTCCGCTGGGGATGCTGACGGCGATCACCGGCGTTAGCGGGTCTGGAAAAAGTTCGTTGATTGAAGATGTGCTGTACAAATCACTGGCGAAGATATTGCACCGGGCTGGTGAAATTCCGGGTTTACACGATGAAATCCGAGGCATTGAGCAAGTCAATAAAGTTATCCGGGTCGATCAGCAGCCGTTGGGAAATACGCCGACGAGCAATCCGGCCACGTACACCGGCATGTTCGATTTGATTCGCCAGTTGTTTTCGCAGTTGCCGGAGGCGAAGGTGCGGGGTTATTTGCCGCGGCGGTTCAGCTTTAATGCGGCCGGAGGCCGCTGCGAAGCGTGCGAAGGAAACGGCGAGCTGCGGATTGAAATGCACTTTTTGCCTGACGTATGGGTGCAGTGCGAAACGTGCCGCGGGCGTAGATACAATCCGGAAACGTTGGCGGTTACGTATCATGGCCAATCGATTGCCGACGTGTTGGAGATGTCGTGCGGCCGGGCACTCAAACTTTTCGAAAACATTCCGAAGATCCGTCGGATACTGCAAACATTGTGCGACGTGGGTTTAGATTATTTGCGGCTGGGGCAGCCGGCGCATACGCTTTCCGGCGGTGAGGCCCAGCGCGTGAAATTAGCCGCGGAATTGGCGAGGCCGGATACCGGCAGGACCCTGTATTTGCTCGATGAGCCGACGACAGGATTGCACTTCGACGATATTCGCAAGCTGCTGGACGTACTGCATCGCCTGGTCGATTTGGGAAACACAGTGGTTGTGATCGAACACAATTTAGACGTAATTAAGACGGCGGACTGGATTATCGATTTGGGTCCGGAAGCCGGAGAGGGCGGCGGTTATATTGTGGCGCAGGGAACGCCGGAAGAAGTTGTCGGTGGACAGTCATTACGGAAGCCAGGAGCCAGGAATCAAGAGCCAGGCGGCAAGAAGCGACGGTTAGTTCGATCCGCTGAGGCCGACGAGGTTGCGTTGTCGCACACTGCGGCGGCGCTGGCGCCGGTGTTGGCGGCCGGGCCGCATGAGGCGCGCAAGGCTCACGATTTTACGGCGGCACAAAGCCAGCGCACCGGGGATTTAGACATAAATCAGGTTGGACACGAAGCGAAAATGCCATGGGAAACGAACGGCCGGCAGTGGCACACGATGGATCGTGTAGGCCGTAACGGCGAGCCGTGTCGGTGGGATGGACGAATTTTGGAAAAGGTGGTCGACCGGATTCAAGAGCTTGGCCAGTTCAGCGAGACGAACTGGAATGATCGAAGCGTGGTGGAAATTGCGGCACAAAAGAAGGCTGACGGCTGGTTTTTGCATGCGATTACGGGTGAACAATGGCTGCTCAAGCTGAAGTTTCGGATGGCGAAGGCGACGTTCAATCGTGAAGAGCTGATTTCCAAACTGGGGATGAAGCCGCTCAACGAATTGCATGAATTGCCGGTTTATGGGACCGACCAGCGAGTGAAAATTCGCACGCTACGTGGTCCGTGGCAGGAAGTAGAAATGCGGGTGCATGCCTTGGAGGAAATCGACCATAAGCATTTCTGGCGATTTGTGGAGCAAGCTGTAGAGGGATTCAAAAAGATTACCCAGCGAGCGCATCAGGATCCGGAATCGGTGATGCCGTGGACGGTGCTGGGGCGCAAGTGGCATTTGCTGCGGAAGGGATTTCCGCCGGGCAAGCGGATTGCTTGGGAGGCAGAAATGCTGGAGGAACTTTTGGAAATGTTGTTGGCGGCGGCGCCGAACGCACAGGCGCTATGGAATCATAATCAGGTGGTGAATTTGCTTGTGCCTGGGCAGCGAGAGCCGTGGGCCCGGGTGTGGACTAAGCGGCTTGCTGCCGTGGAATTAGGATTGGCCGGTCCCAAAGGCCGGTTTGCTTTAGGGCGGATTGCGGAATTGGGAAGCGAACCGGAATTCGACGCGGGACGCGGCGATGTTGATGTGATGAAGCTGCGGTTTGTGACGGCGGATGATGTGCATCGGGGCGATTTGGCGGCGTTTTTGCGCGAGCATGTGGCAACGATTAAGGTCGACGATGAGAACGGACGCTCGCTGTTTCGCAAGAAGCAGTTGGTGGGAAGTGATTAGACCGGAGCACGGTTGAGTTCCTGAGGATCTGACAGCTGATGCCGAATCAATTATTACCTCCGAGTTTTCTATTTCGCTTTGCGATGCCCTGCCGGTATGCGGCGAAGCTGTGGAGCGCCAAAGGCGTTGAGTTTGGGGAGGAGTATTTGCTACCGAGTTTTGCTGAACTCGACGATGCTCCGCAGCGAGTAGCGGTGCAGGCTGCCTGGAGCGATCAAGGGATCGCGTTTTCCGTTACGGTGAGTGGCAAAAAACAGCCGCCCTGGTGTCGAGAAAGCCGAATTGATGATAGCGACGGCGTGTATTTGTGGATCGACACGCGTGATACGCATAATATCCATCGCGCCAGCCGGTTTTGTCATCAATTTGCATTCTTGCCTACCGGCGGCGGTCACGGGCAGGACGAACCTGTGGCGGAGCTACTGGCGATCAATCGGGCCCGCGAGAATCCTAAACCGATTCGACCGGGAATGCTGGGCGTTGTGCATCGCAAGTCAAAAGACGGGTATCGGTTGGATATTGCAATTCCAGCGGCGGCACTTACAGGCTTCGATCCAGCGGAACACCCGCGATTGGGATTTCATTGGGCGGTGATCGATCGAGAAATTGGCGAGCACACGTTTTGTTGCCCACCGAGTTTGCCATATAAAGAAGATCCCAGCACATGGGGCACGCTGGAATTGCAACGATGAATGCTGACCGATGAGCGAACGGAAGTTGCATCCGAAGTTTATCGTTCAGCCTTTGGCGTTTGTCTGATTCATTCCGCCATTTCGCCGGCGTGGTAGCTGGAACGGATGAATGGGCCGCTGGCGACGCGTCGGAAACCCATGGCCCGTGCGGCGTGGCCTAGATCATCGAACTCTTCGGGGGGCACGTAACGGACGACGGGCAAATGCTGGGGCGTAGGTTGTAAGTATTGGCCAAGTGTAAGCATGTCGCAGCCGGTGTCGAGCAAGTCGGCTAGAACGTCGAGCAGCTCATCACGAGTTTCGCCGAGGCCCAG
>DASXPQ010000018.1:0-1716 GCA_036493575.1 Pirellulales bacterium | reverse complement strand
AGTACATTCAGAATCTCAGCAACTCCTGTCGCAAGCCGACCAAGGGTGGGAAGAACCTGGGCCAATAGCGAAACTTATGATTTCAGTGAGGCGTCGCAGGAAATCGTGCCGATGAGGGTCGGTTGTGTACCTTGCAACCAGCGTTCAAGTCGAACAAACTAACGGCGTTGGCGCGATTGTTTGCCTAAGAAAAAGCCCAAGGATTCTTGCCATGTCCGATGCCCATATTGCTCGTTACACCCAAGCCCTGGAATTCGCCGAGCGCCAAGTGCAGGGGCTGGCGGAAAAACATCCCGATTTTTTTCCGATCTATACCGTCAAGGGGAAGTGGCATCACGCCGGCGAATTGTGGACCGATTGGACCGGCGGCTTCCTGGCCGGCATGATGTGGCAATTCCACTTGCGCACCGGCAGCCCGGAATGGCGCAAATGGGCAGAACACTACTCGAAACTGCTTGAGCATCGCCAGCACGATCGCAAAGTTCATGATCTAGGCTTCATTTTTTTAAGCACTTATTTGCCGTGGTATCAGTTGACCAAAGACGAGCATTTGCATCAGGTGCTCATCCAAGCCGGTCGCACGCTGGCGATGCGGTTCATGGAAAAGGGGCAGTATTTACAATCGTTCGTCGCGCCGGAGTCGTTGTTCATCGACATTATGATGAACGTGCCGATTATTTTTTACGCGGCCCATGAAACCAACGATAACGAACTGTTCCGCATTGCGACGGCTCATTGTCGGACGACACGCGACACAATCGTGCGGCCCGACGGTTCGACGGCCCATGAAGGGACTTTCGATTTAGCCACCGGCAAGTTCCTAAAGCAAACTACCCACCAAGGTTTACGCGACGATAGCGCTTGGGCTCGCGGATTGGCGTGGTCGCTGTACGGTTACAGCAAAGTGTTCGCCCTGACCGGCAGCGACGAATTTCTGGCGGTCGCCGAACGAAACGCAAAATACTGGCTCGATCATCTGCCGGCCGACAAAGTGCCGTTTTGGGATTTCGACGCCGATTTAACCAAGCCCGCCCCGTGGGGCGCACAAAAAGAAACCTCCGCCGGTGCAATCGCCGCCAGTGGATTGTTGGATTTAGCGAAGCAAACGAAATCGCCACAGTTGGCCAAAACCTACCGCGAAACGGCGCTGGCGATGCTCGATGCGCTGTGCGAGCCGGAATATTTGGCCATTAATACGTCCGACTGGGAAGGCATTTTGAAGCACGGCGTGTATCACACGAAGAAAGAGTTGGGCGTCGACGAATCGGTCATGTGGGGCGAATTCTTTTTTGTGGAAGCGCTGACGAAGGTGGTGCGGGAACAGTAAGGCGGAAGGCGGAATTCGGAAGGCGGAAGCCGGAATGGATGCGATAGCGGCGCCGACCGGGTGGATGACGCTAGGACTTGCTCGGATTCAAATGTAGATTGAAGAATGCAGAGTACTGATTTCAGAATAGAGATTATCCTGCGTGGGTTTTTCACTGAACCGAAACTTTCCTTAATACCATTGCCGGAATAGGTGCACTATGAAATGGGAAGGACAACAGGAAAGCGACAACGTGGAAGACGATCGCGGATCGTCCGGCGGTGGCAACATGTTTGGCGGCTTGTCGGGCAGTCCCTACGTGCTGCACGGCGGCATTGGCACGCTGGTGATCATCTTGATTGTGTCGGCGGTGTTCGGCGTTAATCCGTTGCAGTTGCTGCAACAAGCCG
>DASXPQ010000017.1:0-8009 GCA_036493575.1 Pirellulales bacterium | reverse complement strand
AGGTACAACGCCCAACCGCGGCAAGCATCGCCGGGTAAGGGGGTGCAATAGGCCCAATCGATGCTTTCGGAGACGGTGTACTCTTTTGACTGAGCACCGGTCCAAGTATGCAAAACTGTTTTGTGGTTGGCCAGTGCTTGCTGGATCAAACGTTGGCTGGGCTGAAAATGTGCGCCCGCCAGACGACGACCATCCCAATGCAGCACACGAACCGGACCGGAGTGGCGATTTGGGTCTGGTAAATGTTCCGCAGTTGAAGCTGTGGCTGGAATGGCAGGCGAAGATTGATCCAACGTGGGGAGTGAATCTACCGCTGGCGAATCGACTGCCACCAGTGCAGCGGCGTCGGCGCGGGGCACGCCCGCTAAGAGCAAGTTCAAAAGGCGGACAAACAGTTCGTTATCGTTAGCGGCATTTTTGATTACCTCCGGTAGGCGGCTGACCAGTTCGATACGCTGCTGAGCGTTGCGGAATGAAATGCGTTGCAGGTCGGCGGAACTAAAGACTTGTTCATGGTCGGGCTGCGGTGCATCGAGCGTTATGTGCGGACTGTCAGCAGAAAGCGTAAAAGTGGTTGTGCCAATGACGAAATGCTCGCCTGGCGTCAGCTGAAACTGATTGGAAGTGACGCCACGAACGAAGACGGGATTGCGGGCCGTCGGCAGCTCTTCAACCACAAGGATTTGGCCATTCCAAGAGAGACGAATGTGCTGTCGGGAAATGTGGTCGTCCCACGGAGTGGACCATAAACCTGCGTCCCGGCCAACAATAATGGGTTGGTTTAAATTGAGGGTGCGCCGCCAACGGTGGGTGAATTCCGGTCCTTGTGCGACGAGGTCGGCCATTGTCGATGCTGGCTAGCATGAGAAGGGGCTGGGCGCATAAAAAAAGCCGAGCCCCGACAAGCGGGACTCGGCCAATTTTAGTTCTTTTGCCCGGCCGACACAAACTTGCGTCGGCGAGCCAAAGACTAGCGACGGAAGCTCACGTGCGAGAACGCAATCGGAGCGCGATCGCTTTGGATCGAAGTCATCGGGGCCGGGGGAGCCGGAGCCGCAGACTTGTCGCTCTTTTCGCCACCGCAGCTGGGGGCTTCGCCACCACAGCAGCTGTTACCACCACAGCAGCATCCGCCGCAGCAGCAGCAGTGATGACGGTGGTGATGATGATGATGGCCACAGCAGCAATCGCCACCACAGCAGCCGCCGCCACAGCAGCAGCAACCATGACCAGCGACGGCCACTTTTTCACCACCCACAAGGGCGATGCCGACGACCGCGAGGAACATCGCGATGCCTAGGATTAAAATACGGTTCATCCTCGAATCCTCCAACAAAAACAGGTACCTTGGCGTAACAACACAATGCCGTCCAAAACACATCACCCCCGCTCGGGACGGCCGCCAAGCGAAGGAACCAAAATCTTGCGTCCTATGCTGATCGCGTCTACTGGCCTAATCCTAGGGCTGCCAGGTATAAGCTTTTCGGATTACGCAAAGAAACGCGAATAGCTAGGTTAGGACGTTAGGTTAGCATGGACCGACTTATTGTCAAGCATCCAGAAACAGTCTGGAAAGCTCTGGGTAACTGGGTTGTCTGCGAAAATTGTTCCTTAAACTGTACATCACGTTAAATGCGAGTCTAGTACGTACGCAAAAAAAACGGACTGCGGATATTCTCCGCAGTCCTGCTAAATTACCGGATTGGTAACTTCTTGCTTGGTAAAGTGTTATCGCGAAGATAGGCGGTTCAAGAAGAGACTGCCATGCGCAACGATAGAATCCGAAAATTCCGGATGTATCGACTTTTTCGTCGGCTCTAGCGAGTAACTGGTGGTGCCTGGGGGGCCCGTTTGGCTTCTGGCTCGCCAGATGATTGCGATTGCGAATCGACTTCGGCATCGCCTTCATGAAGCAACTGCTGCTTGCGCAACATGTCTTCAGGATCTTCAAAATTGAGAATCAAGGGAGGCCGATCGGGATAGATTTGAGTGGCCATACCGGCGATGCGCCACCCAACGGTTTCGCGGCGCAGGACCCAGACGATTTCGTCGGTGCGAGTGTGTCCCTCGTCATCCACCTTGTCGGTCCAGGTGCTGGAGACATAGGCACCGTCTTTTTCCGGCGAAATGTACTTCACATTACCGACTGTGAATTTTGCCGTGGGACTGGTTGGAGGCGCCACTGACATTTGCATTTCCGACGTTTTTTGAAGGGCTTTCGGGGTAAGCAGGTTTGCGGTTTGCTGGTCGTTGCCAGCCCGTACTGCTTCGAGGAAGGCAAATACTGTCCGATCGGGCCCATCTTGCGCGCTTGACGATTGTGTGCCGGGAGCAGAGCCGCCGGAGGAACTACATCCGGCCGCAAGGAGCAACAGAGCGAGGGACTGCCATAACCGGCGGGTCATAGGATGCTCCGCTTTTAAAGCAAAAACGCATGAAATTCCTCATCGACTCCGCCGAAAGATGCTTCGGCGGCGCTGTCGATTTGGCGCGGGTGGGGAGTCTCGCAAGACGGGTCGGCCAGGTCAAGAGAAACTGCTACGCGCCAGAGTATATAGACTCAGGCAGCGGTGCTAGCAGTTGTGCCATGCATTGTTAGCTGGATGTTGGGAGTCAACCAGGCAGTGCTGTCTTTGGATTCAGTCGACTGGTCGCGCATGCAAAACACGTAGAGCAAGAGAGCAAACAGCAGCACCGCCAAGGCGAGCAAGACTAAACTGAGACGTGCCCGAATTACGCGTTTTCCGCGATGGCGCTGATTGAACCAGTTGTTCGATGCCGAAGAGGGGAGCGAGTTCTCGACGGCTTCCAGCAAAGGATTGTCGGCCGAACCTGCGGCAGGCGGATCCAGCGATACATGCGTTGATTGTTGTTGATACGCTTTCCACTGTGGAAAAACCGCCATTGCGGATTGCCAGTTCGACCATCCGTCTCGCCAGACCAAATCGTCGGGACTTATACGACCTTCGCCAAGCCATTGTTGCAAGACAATATCGTCTACTGGACCAAGTCGCTGGCCACTAGCAAACTGCACATGCCAAACGGCGCCAGCCGAAGAGCCCTGCATAACGGATTCGGATGTGGGGGGCAGAAGCAAGTCGTCGGAAATCAACGATTGATCCGCAAAAGCACTAGGGGAAGTCGACAGGTTTCCATTGGCGGTCAGGACCTGAGGTGCAGGAAGGGCCGGACCGCGAGAATGTGGCGTTTCTTCGATCGTCGGGAGATCGTCGGCTGGCGAGAGCGCAGTCGCAATCGAACGGCCTGATGAAATTTGATCAAGCAAATCGTCCGTGTCGTCCGCTGTAGACATACCGGAAGAGGCAACTGAGGCCGATTGGTTCTGAGCCACACTTTGCAGGGGAATATCTACCCGAACTCCGCATTTTGGGCAGAGACCTTTCTTGCCTGCCAGAAAGGTCTTAACGTTCACTTTGTGGCCGTTGGGGCAGTAGAACTTAATCCCCATTGGATTGCCCTGGGTGGTGGCGGAGCTTTTCCATAACAACGCGGTGCCCACCTTCAGTGTACTTTACGCTCGACATGTAATTTCGCATGAGCATAATGCCACGGCCGCTGGAGCGAAGCAGATTATTTTGCTGGGTGCAATCGGGAACACAAGCGGGATCGAAGCCTGTGCCTTCGTCAGCGATTTCTAGAAGCAACCGCTGGGGATTCAATTTGCAATCGACATGAACGTGCTTGTTTTGATCGGACCCATTACCGTGGCGGATAGCATTGACTAGGGCCTCTTCGACCGCCAAGTGAATTGCGAAGATCTCCTGCTGACTCCAACTGTGTTGCTGGAGCGCACCGAGGAGTTCCTCGAGAAATTGGCACCCTGCCCCGCGAACGCTGGGCAATTTAGCCTCTTTCGTCCAAGTCCAATCGGATGGATTGTTCATGCGCTCCTGCCGCTGTTCCACGGTCGACTGCCAGCTCCCCATCTTAGATTATAGTGATCGGACAATCGCTAGCCATGCAAGAAGGCCGAGTTTTGTTCGATTTTTTGCTTGGTCCGATGTGTTCATTCGCCTTGCCACACTTTCGTGCGGGATCGCACTCTGGCTTCAAAATCTATGGCGATTTAGCGGTGCGCCCGCAGGCAATGTTTGCTCGCCGGGACGAGGTCCATTATGCTCTAGACCACTCCACTGAATTAATTCCGAAATCCATGAATCGCGATTCTTTCTGGCATGCTTCCGACCAGCGAAACACACGACGGGCGGCTAACAAGTCCGTGGTTGCCACGGTTTTTACGGCCCGCGCCGCCGGCGGCACCAATTACTGATCCGGAACAGATTCGGCGGGACTACGCTTATTTTCGGCCGAGAATTTTGTTTTGGACGACGATCGGTTATGCAGCCTTCTATTTCGTCCGCAAAAATCTGTCGATGGCCATGCCGGTTATGGAAGAGCAACTGGGGATCGACAAAACCAGCTTGGGGCTTTTCCTCACCCTGCACGGAGTGCTTTATGGAATATCGAAATTTGGCAATGGCATCCTTGGCGATCGAGCCGATGGCCGAAAATTTATGGCGCTGGGCCTGGCGGCTTCGGCCGTGCTGAACATCTTTTTTGGCTTCAGCACCGCCGTTATCGCGTTTGGCATCATCTGGATGATCAACGGGTATTTTCAAGGGATGGGCTACCCGCCGTGCGCGCGGCTGTTGGCGCATTGGTTTTCGCCGAAAGAACTGGCGACAAAGATGGCTTATTGGAATGCCTCGCATTCATTGGGCGGAGCGGGCATTTTGATCCTCTGCGGACAGTTGCTGAAGCGATATCCGAACAACTGGCAAATATGTTTCTTCGTTCCGGCGGGTATTGCGCTGGTGGTTGCGGCGGGACTCATGCTTTGGCTGCGTGATACGCCAGAGTCGGTTGGATTGCCGGAATTGCCGGATACACCTGTTGTGGCCCCATCGTCGGAAACGAGCCAATCACCGCAGGAATTCAGGGCCTTTCTATGGGAGCGGGTGTTTTCCGACAAATATATATGGATCGTTTCGATCGCTAATTTCTTCGTGTACGTTCTGCGTTACGGAATATTTGATTGGGTCGCGGTGATCCTGAAGGAAGTGAAAGGCATTAATGTAGGAGATGCAGCATGGATGGGCGCCGGCTTTGAGTTCGCGGGGCTCGTTGGCATTTTGGTGAGTGGCTGGCTAACGGATCGAATGTTTCGAGGCCGCGGCGCACCGCTGTGCATTATTTGGATGCTCGCCGCCGGATTGATGATTTATTTGTTATGGCTTGCGCCGCCGCAAGCAAAGTGGTTGAATACCGCATTGCTGGCCGGAGCAGGTTTCTTTATTTATGGCCCACAAGCGCTGACCGCCGTGATCGTCGTGAAACTGGCCACTAAGCGCGCCGCGGCCACAGCCGTTGGTCTTACGAGCATCTTTGGATATGCCAGCACGATCCTCAGTGGCTGGGGGGTCGGATATCTGGCGAAGAACTATGGCTGGGATTATGTGTTCTGGTCGCTGATGGGCTGTGCAGTTGTCGGCGCAATCCTATTCGCCGTTGCGCTACCCGGCTATGTCGACGACTATTCCGAACCGGTGCCAAAATAAGAGAATTGATCCAGGCCACGTGGAGCTTGCCGTTGAGGACCGATCAGCTTCTGCATTTTGAAGCTTCGACCGTTAGAACGCGGCGAGGGCGTCGGTTTCGTCATCCTTGATGTCGAACAGCTTGTTCAACTTGGTGATGGCGAAGACTTCATAGATTTCAGGCCGGATGTTGCTGAGTTTGAGGCGGCCGCCGTTGGCTTTCACTTTTTTATCGAGAGTGATGAGCTTGCCAAGCGCGGCACTGGAAAGAAATTCGACGTTGAAGAAGTTGAGGAGCAAATTCTTACGTTTTTCCTGCTCGACCAGTTTGAACATTTCGACGCCCAACTCCTGAATGTTGGCTTCGTCCAAAATTTTGCGGTCGACGAAGCGCACCACGGTGACTTCGCCCTTTTCAGTGACATCAATCCGCCGGAGTCCGGCCATGGGATAAACCCTTTGAAGAACAAGTCCGCAGGCTGAACAGACCGCTCAGCGTGCATAGAACCATAATCATATTCGGGGCATGGCCAGTGTCAATGGTCGAGAATGGCGCGGCGAAACGCTCGGATTATGTCGAGTTTGCCGGCGCCGTGTGCCTAGCGAGGCGCGCTAAACACGACCAAGCTGCGGATGAGCAATGCAAGCGGTCAGCCTCACCCTGTATGTATGGGATCAGGCTAGGGAACGTCGGCGCGTTGGACTGGAACCAGTGGGCGATTAGCCGACGTGAAGTAATAGATGGCCGATAGGATACAAAAAAGCGTAAGCATCAGATTCCTTTCTGATTTTTCGAAATGTCTTTTGGAGCCTATCCGCCGGGTTTTTTCATTGCCAAGCTATGCAAGATGCACACGGCACCGACCGAAATCAAAGCCCAGCCAAGCCATTGCGGCGGGTGAATTACGCGATTTGCCATGGCGGCAGTGGGAAAGGCTGAAAGCATTCCGGACGAAGCGCTACCGGTGTGTGCTGCCAAGAACTGCGTGGTCTTTTGGTTCAGTGTGGCGGATTCTACCAAACGGAATTGGACGCCTAATAAAACCACCAAGACTCCGATCATGAAAAACTGATTGCGATTAAATTCCACGACGGCAGCCTTTCATTGCAAACTGGAAGCGGCGATGATCCCGGAAGCATCCGCCGACGAAGGCGTCGGCGCTAAAAATCGGTTGATCGACCGTCTATTGCTATCGAACTGGCATCGCTAGCATCTTCAGCGGGTTTCTAAAGGTGACGACTGGGAGAAGATTGACGGATAGGAGGGGGCCGGAGGCAAGCCAGCAGACCGCCCGAAGTGCTAGCCTGTCGCTAAGCGAGGGCAGGTAAGGAAAACCGTCTTGCGAGCAGGGATCGATTTCGCTAAAAGCCGGCTGCTTGGCAGTATTCTCTGCCGGGAAAATGGTTTGCCGCGCGCCAAAGAGACAGTGTGTGGCAACCACCGTTGGTTGATAGTTTGACTTTTCCGCACGCGTTCGCGTTTTTACCTTTTCCAGGAGAGTTCCGATGCGCCACTCGAGCGTCATCGCATTGATCGTTTGCGCCGGTGCAGGGCTAACGGATACGGCGTGGACGGGGCTGCGACCGGCCATGGCCGGAGATCAAGTGCCGTTCACTGTATATACGAACTCCAACGACGTGTACGTCCGGAGCGGGCCCGGCAAGAATTATTATCCGACCGACAAGTTGCCGCAGGGGGAACCGGTGGAAGTTTATCGGCAGGATCCAGGCGGTTGGTACGCCATACGTCCGCCGCAGGGAAGCTTTAGTTGGGTGCCGGCGGATACTTTGAAACCGATTGGCGAACACCTGGCGGTGGTCGAGAAGGATCACGCCGTGTGCTACGTGGGAACGCGGTTCAGCAACGCGCATGATGTGCACCAAGTGCGGCTGGATAAGGGTGAAAAAGTCGAGATTGTGGACATGAAGCAGATTGGCGATGGACCCGAGGCACAATCATGGTGTGAAATTGCGCCACCATCGGGAGAATTTCGGTGGGTGTTTAATAAATACGTGGATCGGGAAAAGCCGACTGGGATTTCGCGCCCGACTGCGGATGATGACCACGGCTCGAAGCAAACCGATTGGATGGCAAAAGGGGACGCAGGAGCCAAAAGTCAGGGAAGCCGGGGAACGGGAACCGCCGGTTGGCAGCCGACCGGTGGTATTAAAGCGACTGAGAATAAATCGGTGGCGGTGGCTGCCGACCCATTTCAAGCGGAACTAGATGCGATTGATTTGCAAGTTTCGCAAATCGTGGCCGATGATCCATCGGCTTGGGAATTTACCGCTCTGCGCAAGCGTACTGAAGCGTTATTGCCGAACGCCGACACGGCGTTGGAACGGGGGCGAGTACGACTGGTGCTTAACCGAATTGCACGATTTGAAGACGTAAAGCATCGGCAGGATTTGATTGGTGATCCAGGGAGCACCATGGCCAGTGCTTTGGCG
>DASXPQ010000016.1:0-3159 GCA_036493575.1 Pirellulales bacterium | reverse complement strand
TCCAGAGGATGATCGCCCTCGGCAATTCGCAAAAACCCGGCTGCCTGTACAAAGGTGGCATCGCCAAACCCTGCGACTTCCTTTAATTGTTCCCGATTGCGGAAAGGCCCATGCGCCAAACGATGATCGTACAGCCTGCGCGCCGTGAGCTGGTTCAGGCCGCTTACATATCGCAGCAGTGCGGGGCTGGCATTGTTAAGATCAACTCCCACATAATTCACGCACGACTCGACCACGGCATCCAGCGACGTTCGCAGATGCTTGGCTTTCACATCGTGTTGGTATAAACCCACGCCGAGACTGCCCGGATCAATTTTCACAAGCTCGCTTAAAGGATCCAGCAGGCGTCGACCAATGCTGATCGCGCTGCGCGACATCGGGTCGAATTGCGGCAATTCTTCGCGGCCTAACGGACTTGTGGAATAAACACTGGCGCCGGCTTCATTGACAATCACATAGGAAACGCCGTCGTCCTTTAATTCGTTGGCCAACAGTTCCGTGAGCAATTCTTCGCTTTCGCGACATCCGGTTCCATTTCCCAACGCCAACACCTGAAGTTTGTGCTCCTGGATCAGGGCAACCAGTTTGGCGCGACCTTCGACCTTGCGCTCGTCCTTCCCCACTAAATGAATTACTGCCTGGTCCAACAAATTGCCGAACTCATCGATCGCCGCCAATTTACAACCGCTTTTGAATCCGGGATCAACCGCCAAAATCCTGCGTCCGCGGACCGGCGGCAGAAGCAGCAGGTTTCGTAAGTTTTTCGCGAACACCACAACCGCATGGGCCTCGGCGGCCTCGGTAATTTCGCGACGAATTTCACGTTCCAGGCTGGGCAACACCAGCCGCTGCAAAGCATCTCGGGCACAGGCTCGCAAGAATTCGACGTGCGGATGATCCGCGGGCGCCAACAACGATTCGGACTCTTGCGACAAGGCGGCTTCATCCGCCTCGATTTTCACGCGCAGCATTTTGGCCCGTTCGCCGCGGTTAATGGCCAAAACACGGTGTGGCGGAATTTTGTTGAGCGACTCTTTGAATTCAAAATAATCGCGAAATTCTTTTCCTTGTTGTTCAGCAATTTCGGTTTTGGAACAGGCAAGCTGGCCAATTTTCTTGACGATTCGCCGTAATCGGCCGCGTAAATCAGCACGTTCGCTGAAGTCTTCCGCCAAAATGTGACCGACCCCCAGGAGCACGTCGGCCACCGTTTTTACCTGGCGGTCGGAATCAATGAAATCGATGGCGCGCCGATCCAAATCGGCGGCTTCAGGGCTCCCCTGCAAAATTTCCGCCGCCAGCGGCTCAAGCTTCCGTTCCCGGGCAAGGGTGGCCAGCGACTGTTTTTTTGGCTTGTATGGAAGGTACAAGTCTTCCAAGCGTTTAATGCTGTCGGATGTTTCTATGGCCGCCGCCAACTCCGGCGTCAGTTTGCCTTGGCTATCGATCGATCGCAAAATGGTTTGTTTTCGCTCAACCAACATTCTGAGGCGGTTGACGCGATCCTGCACCTCGCGGACTTGTTCTTCGTCCAAACCGCCGGTTTGATCTTTACGATACCTAGTAATGAAAGGAATCGTGTTGCCGGCATCCAACAGCCGCAGCGCGCTTTCAACCTGCTCAAGTGGCAGCGAAAGGCTGTGGGCTACTGGCGCAAGATCAATAGTCGATGTAAAGCCCATGCAATCGAGCCGAGGGAGCTGCATCCCCAGCAGCTGCGCCCGTAAGCGCAACGAAGATGTTAGTTAGCAAATGCGCGTGGGGTTGCAAGGGAGCCGCAGGTGCGGCAAACATGGCAAATGAATATTGTTTCCACGCGCTCGATAGACAGCGCGCTGGTGTTACACCAGAAGCAATCTATGCTAGCAATCTCAATCTTGTCAAGTGTAAGTACCTTTCCAATTACGGCAATGTTCGCAAATGCGAGCCCATGCAGAGGGGGATTCGGATTTCGAATCGGGAAATGCGTCGAACCTGGCGGAGCAATTGCCCGTGCTAGCTGGCACGCTGGAAAAAATCGTCAAGAACGGGGAATTTTCTCGAATCGGTACACCACAAATAGCCGATAAGCATGACGAAGCAGGGTGGGCAACACCGCGCTAGTTGGTTTCCAACTGCGCAGGCAGCCAGCAGCATTATGGGGCTGTTGGACCGCACCGAAAGACACCCCGTCAAGGACGACGCTATGGCTACGGCACGACGCCGCTTCAAAGTTTATTATGGTCCGGAATCGGAAATTTCCGCTGCTACGCTTAAGCAGCGGTCGGCGGCGCCACAAACGACGACTTTACCCCTGGGTGAAGTGCTGCCGCTGTTGGCCGATGCTGTGAACAGCCGACGCACTTGGCTCGAGGATTTTGCGGACGATCAAATCACGATCTCTGCCGATCTGTACGAGGTGATTCTGGCCTATCAGCATCACCTTCGCCCCGGTGCCTAAAAAAATCGATCAGGCCGTGAAAATATGCATTCGTCAATGCAATAATCAATTTGGAATATTCGGTCGGCTATAGTCGCGGCCGTTTTAAGAATAAGCAGACCCCGCTTTTTAACGCGGGGTCTTTTCGTGCGCCGAACAAATCGTGGCGAAATCTCGCCAAGTGCGATTTGGAGAATCCGTTTTGCATCTCCACGGCACTGAAGCTTCTAATCCAATCTAGCGCTTTGTTTCCGCGGGCCCGTTTATTAAACTGGCTGCCTGGAGGAAGTTCATCCATGAAGGCTGCGCGTCGCCACCCCCCTTCGCCGCCCGGAAGTTGGCTGCTCGGCAATTTGCCGGAGTTTCGTCGCGATATGCTGGGGTTTTTCACCCGGTGCGCGCGGGAGTACGGCGATTTGGTCCGCATGCGTTTGGGACCTCGCATCGTGCATTTGGCCAGTCATCCCGACTTCGTGGAACAGGTGCTCGTTACGGAAAATCGTAAGTTCGGCAAAAGCTACGTCTTCGAGCTGCTGCGGCCAGTATTGGGTAATGGTTTATTGAATAGTGAAGGCGAATTCTGGCTTCGCCAACGTCGATTCATGCAAGGAGCATTTAATCGAAACAGCGTGAATAATTATGCCGGCACCATTGTCTCGCACACTCAACAGGTTTTGAAGGATTGGCCGACAAACCGGAAAGTCGACGTGCATCAGGTAATGAGCCACCTGACTCTTGGC
>DASXPQ010000015.1:0-3928 GCA_036493575.1 Pirellulales bacterium | reverse complement strand
CTGACGGCGCTGCGTCGGCCCGATGATGCCGAGCGCTGTCGTCAGCTGGGAGTTGCCGCTTATCTATCCAAGCCGATCAAGCCATCTGAATTGCTAGATGCGATGATGGCGGCGATGGGACCGCTGGTAGAAACGGAAGAGCCCGCGCCGGCCGCGGTGGCGGAAAATACCGCGCCGGAGCGATCGCTCCGGGTACTGTTGGCAGAAGATAGTCCGGTGAATCAACGGGTTGCCACGGCCATGCTGCAGAAGTGGGGGCATCAAATTATCGTGGCAAACAATGGACGCCAGGCGATTGCCATGTTCACCAAGCAACCGTTCGAATTGGTGTTGATGGACGTACAAATGCCGGAGATGGATGGCTTGGAGGCAACTCGCGCCATCCGACAACACGAACAAACCATTGGCGGACACGTACCGATTGTCGCACTCACGGCGCATGCGATGAAAGGGGACCGGCAACGTTGCCTCGATTCCGGCATGGACGCGTATGTCACGAAACCGATCCGCTCCAAAGAATTGCGGCGCGTGATTAGCGAGGTCACTACGGAGCTACCGGCGGATGCACCTTCGGACGCAACGCTGGCGGAGGCGTCGCCAGCGACGGAAGCTGCCGCAGCGTCGCCGACATTGGCGGAAGGCAATGGATCGCCAGTAGAAGATTTCAGCGGACTGACGGCTGAGGTGGGACACGTTGATTGGCGACAAGCCCTGGAAACACTGGACGGCAATCGACAGTTGCTTAACGAGTTGATTGAAATCTTCCGGGAAGAGTGTCCCAAGCTGCGGGGGGAGATTGAAGTGTCAATTGCGACGGGCGATTTACCCACACTCCGACGGGCCGCACATACGTTAAAGGGCGCATTGGCTCACCTAGCGGCAGGCCGAGCTCGCGCGGTGGCCGAACGGATGGAGGATCGAGCGCGGGAGCAAAACCTCCGTGCGGCCAGTGAAATTTGGCCGCGGTTACAGGCGGAGCTGGATGAGTTACGTCCCCTTTTAGACGAGTTCGCCAAACAACTGTGCTGAACAGATTGGTTTTCAGTCCATTGACGCTTAATCGTCCGGGCCACCAGACACCTGACGGCCAAAAGACAAACGGCAGCTACCCTAATTGACCAGCGTGTTTTAATTCGTCACACTGCTTTTCGGCTGTATCGCTTCTTTTGATGTCGTTGGGGTGCGTGATGTCTACTGTATTGGTGGTCGACGATTCGCCGTTGGACCGGCGCTTGGCTGGCGGCATTTTGGAAAAGTGTTCGGGCCTGAATGTGGAATACGCTTCCAACGGAGTGGAGGCGCTGGAAAAAATTCAGCGATCTCCCCCGGACGCGGTTCTGTCTGATTTGCAGATGCCTGAACTGGATGGTCTGGAGTTGGTTGGAGCGATACGAAACCGATTTCCACTGATTCCCGTCATTTTGATGACGGCGCATGGCAGCGAAGATATTGCCGTACAAGCTTTGGCGCGCGGTGCATCGAGCTACGTGCCAAAAACGAAGCTCGCGCAAGAGCTGCCGGAGGTTTTGGAATCGGTGTTGGCAATTTCCAAGGCCGACCGACACAACGAGCGGCTGGGCGAATGCCTGCGCTTGTCGACGAACGAGTTTGTGCTGGAAAACGATACGGGCTTGGTGTACCCACTGGTCGATCATTGCCAGCGCTTGGTTACCCGTATGAGAATATGCGATGAAACCGGCCGCATTCGGATCGGGATTGCGCTGGAAGAAGCGCTGCTAAACGCCTTGTACCATGGAAATCTGGAGCTGACGGCGGACCAGTTGCGCGAAGCGCGGAGCGGATTGATGACCAATGGCGGCAGCACTAATCTTGTCGACGAGCGAAGGTTTCAAGCGCCGTACCGCGATCGGCGCATTCACTTTAAAGTCTCGGTGAGCCCCGCGGAAGCACGCTTTGTTATTCGTGACGAGGGCCCCGGTTTTAATCCCTGTGAAGTACCGGACTGCACCGATCCGGCGAATTTGGAGCGCGAAAGCGGCCGCGGGCTGCTTTTGATGCGCACGTTTATGGACGATGTGCAATTCAGCTCCGCCGGCAATGAAGTCATTCTGGTGAAGCGCTCCGAATCGAAGCGGTAGTGGTGCTGGTTCCGACTGACGCAGTCCGGCAATCTGTACGGGCACATGATGGAGCAAATAAGTTGCGATTTCGCCAGCCTGTTGCCTTTTTGCAACCTAAGGTTGCATAGACCGACGTGTAGATTTGCGCCGTCGGGAAGCTCGGCATAAACGGCATGGACGGAATGGTTGGCATAACGCGAAATTTGAAACTCTGCTTGGCAGCAGCCGCACTCCGTTTGCTTGCGGCTGGGGCTCTGTGCATTGCGCCCGCTGTTTTGCGAGCGTCGGATGGCAGATTGAGTTTCAATGCACCGGTAAGCCCGCCGGGGCATTTACAGGCATTTGGCGGCGTTTCGCCCGAAGGCCGCATGGAGACGTTATCGCCGGGGGGAGAATCTTGGCGGCCGGCGCCGGGAAGTGCCGATCTGCCCCATGGGAATCCATTAACTGAACCGCTGGAGTTGTCTGCCGCGGAGCGCGCCCTGTTTGTTGACGCCGCCGACGGGCGACTTCACAGACTGTCGCTACTTGATGCCGGATTATTGGCTTGTGGCGTCGAGGATTCATCGTCGATTAACATAGCGCATGAGAAAGTGGCCATGGCGCGCGATCAACTGCTACAAATGGTTGCGACAACGCCTCCCTTGTCGGCAGCTGGAGAAAGACAATCGTTAGAACGCGTTCGCTTGATCCACCAGGTTTTGCATCAGCGATTGCTGTTTGGCGGTTACGATGCCAACGCCACGAACCTGGCAGCGACGCTGCGGACCGGAATTTACAACTGCGCCACCGCCACGCTGCTGTTTGTTACTTTGGCGGGTGAAGTGGAAGTGCAAGCGGCGGCCATGGAACTGCCCGGGCACGTACGGGCCATCGTGGAATGCGGCGGGCAGGAGTACGAGGTTGAGGTTACCTGCCCGGTGTGGTCTGACGCGGTTCGGCCAGTGCGCACCACGAATAAGATGCTTGGCGGTGAGAACGACGCATTCAGCGGGTCAGAAATTCCACGGCGTGAAATCTCGGCATTGGGTTTGGTGGCGATGATCTACTACAACCGGGGAATCGATGCCTTCAACGGACACCGATTTTCCGAGTCTCTGGCTGCGAACCGTCGAGCGCTGCTGTTAGATCCGGAAAACAAAATCGCGCGGGGGAATTTGTTGGCAGCGCTTAACAACTGGGCGCTGCAATTGTGCGATGAGGGATATTTTGCGGAAGCGGAATCGCTATTGAGCGCCGGGCAGCAATACGATCCCCAGCATTTGGCATTTATTCACAATGCCGCGCATGTGCAGCAGGTGTGGGAAAAAATGCAGGCGGCGGTAATCAACCACTGACAAATAGTGCGATTGTCAGAGCCGCCGAAAAGCTACCACTGCTCAAACGAAAGTTCTGCGGTACGAGGAGTGCCGTGAAATCGTCTGACACCTAGCCCGCTCAGAACGAATCTTCGTTAACGGGACTGAACTTCTGCCAACTCTGCGCCGGTGGAAATGTGACCGTTGTAAATCCGGAAGGGAGAGCGGTATGCGAGTTGGTCGTGGCGTTGGCGCCATTGGGCGTCATCAGCAAGCAGTAGACGGGATAATCGATGTCGTCGCGAATAAACCGTGTGTTGCCGCCCGCAAAGACGACATTAACTCCGCCGGGATGACTGCTGGCAGGACGAGCCGCGTAATTGGAGTTCACTGTAGCAATTGTCGGAGGATTGACTGGGGCGCTGGTGTCACTGGGTGAACTAGGCCAGCCAAGGGTGCCAGGGTCGTAGTCGCCCTTGGCGCCGTTGATGCCAGCGACAGTGTATAGCTTGGAAGCAAAAGTTGGCGTGTTGACCAACGGTGGGGACG
>DASXPQ010000014.1:0-8320 GCA_036493575.1 Pirellulales bacterium | reverse complement strand
CGTTTTGGGAATGCCTCCAATGTGGCAATCAAATCGAACCGGTCGTGCCTGCCGATACACGCGAAGATGCCATTGTGCAGTGCGAAGCAATGATTGAGCAGCACCACAACGAACGCCATCTACCTGCGGTCGTCATGTAGCATCGCGGCGGGTTTTGCCGCGCTGCCTGCGATTATTTAGGAAAAGCCCAAGGACCACACTGTTAGGACACTGCCCCATCCTCAAAATGCTTGACGATCGCCTCGCTGGTTCGCTATATATGAACAGCGCAACACGGCGCAAATTCAGCGCACACTTGTCGCCACTTCCAGACGAACATCCAGCAGCCCCAGAACATAAATTAGCTCTCTTCTGTCACGCTCCACGGCACATAAACCCGCGAATTCCCCGAGCGCCCGTCGCCTCGCCCCTGACAAAACAGCCCAATTCTGTCACGGAAATAAAAATCCGGGACAATACTGACAAAATTCCATCACGGCGCACCGACGTAATCGGTGCGATAGAAATACCCAACACGGGCAACGCCTGCCATAAATGGATACGCACGCCAACCGCAGAATGCAGTTGGCAACTAGATGTGATACATCTGCTCGACTTCGCCGCTGGCGCGGGCCACCAAATCGGCAAACGTGATATCGCGCAGCGCTTCCTGTCGGGCAATCGTGACATCGCGCCACGCTTTCAACAGCGCCCGACGGGTTGGCGATTTAGCAGCCGCTGGATTCGGCAGCTTGTCGTGACCATCCACCACGCTCATCACTTCCTCCAGCGTAATCTCTTCCGGCGGCTTGACCAATTGATATCCGC
This sequence comes from Pirellulales bacterium, assembly GCA_036493575.1. Taxonomy (GTDB): domain Bacteria; phylum Planctomycetota; class Planctomycetia; order Pirellulales; family JADZDJ01; genus DATJYL01. The sequence goes on along the minus strand of DASXPQ010000014.1, from coordinate 7,513 downwards.
CGGCCGCCCCGCGAGTGCTCGCCGCCAGCCCCGCCCCCTTGAGCTGCAACAGAATCTGCACCAAAAACCGCGACGGAATCCCGTGTTCCTCAGCAATCGTACGGATTCGCACCGGCTCCCCGCTATCATAAGCGCGAGCCAGCTCCAGCACCGCCAAACACGCGTATTCAGTCTTAGCAGAAAACTTCATCGTTCATCGCTTAGCGTTTATCGTTCACTCCGACGTATGCAATCCGCACTCAGTTTTTTGAAATCCGCTCCACCGGCCGGCCCGTTCGTCTTCGCCGAACATAACCGCCCGTGTGCACGGCCAGCAGCCGATGCTTGGATAGCCCTGATCGTGCAGCGGGTTGTACGGGACGTCCTCATCGGTAATCAACTTCCAAATATCCTTCTTCGTCCAATTCGCGAGCGGACTGATTTTCACCAGGTTGAATTTCTTGTCCCAACCAACAATCGGCGATTTCGCTCGGTCCGGACTTTGATCGCGCCGAATGCCGCTCATCCATGCATGCCAACCTTGGGCCGCCTCTTTGAGCACCTTCACCTTCCGATCGGCGCAGCATTGGTCCGGATTCGTTTTATAAAGCGGCCCGCCATGCAGGTTTTCATACACTTCAACGGTCGTATCCGGCCGCTTGTATTCGACTTCAATGCCATACCGCTGTTTGATCTTCTCCCGCAGCTCCAACGTCTCTTTGAATTGGTAGCCCGTATCGAGATTGAACACATGCACCCGCGGCTCAATTTGCGCAATCATGTGAATGATGACGCAACCTTCCGGGCCAAACGCGGTAGCCATGGTCAACTTGGGAAAGTAGTGCTCGATCGCCCAGCGGACGATCTCCTGCGGCGTGGCCGTTTCCAGCTTCTGGCTTTCGGCCTCCAGAAACGCCAACAATTCCGGCGTCGCGGTCAGCGGCTGAGAATCCATTGGCGAACCAACAGACCGATCCGAGTTCGGCTCCGCCGGAACAAATGGCAGCACAGTCCTGGCTGGTTCAGTCATGCAAATAGGGGCAGCGGAAGTCATCGTGGATCACCGGGAAAAGCGGTCCCGGCGATTGCGGATCAGCCGCGAACCGTCAAATGATACGAATGTTACTTACCAAAGTCAACTATCGAATTTATCGGCATTCTCTCGACGTCTGAATCAGTCCCGGTAGATCCCAGGTTTTGGCCCATTGATATGGTCATAAGTCATTTTCTAGTAACTTGTTCCGATGCTTGACTGGGTGATCCTTTTAGAGCAGGATGCGGCCCTAATGGAGCTCATGACATGCCTTCTACCTGCTACATATCCATCGATCTAGGCGCTTCCAGCGGTCGGCTGTTGGCTGCTCAGTTCGATGGCAAACACCTGACTCTGGAAGAGCTATATCGATTCGAAAATGCCCCAGTCGTGAGGGGTCGCCAAATGCACTGGGATTTGGCCGGCCTGTGGCGCCATATTCAAACCGGCCTTCGCACTGCACGCGAAAAATATGGCGACAACATCCACAGTATTGCGGTGGATACTTGGGGTGTTGATTTTGGACTGCTTGGGCCTGGTGACGAGCTTTTGAGCGATCCGGTTTGCTATCGAGATTCGCGGACCGATGGAATGATGGAGCGTGCGTTTGCAATAGTGCCGCGCGAGCAAATTTTTGCCCAAACCGGTTTGCAATTTATGCAGATCAATACATTGTACCAATTGCTGGCAATGAAATTGCAAAACTCGCCGCTGTTGGAAACGGCCCAGTCGCTTCTCATGATGCCCGATTTGTTTCACTGGCTGTTGACCGGCGTCAAAGCCAACGAGATGACCGATGCGACAACGACCCAGTTTTTCAATCTTAGAAGCGGACGTTGGGCCACAGAACTGCTTAATCGTTTCGGACTACCTACGCATATTTTAGGAACAGTGATTCAACCAGGTACAAAACTGGGTCCGCTGTTGCCACAAGTCGCTGCAGCTATGGGTTTAGAGAATGTGCAGGTGATCGCTCCTGGCACACACGATACCGCCAGCGCGGTGGTGGCCGTTCCGGCATTCAGCCGGCCGAACGAGCGACCCGATTGGTGCTGCATCAGCTCCGGCACCTGGAGTGTAATGGGAGTGGAATTGCCCAAGCCAGTAATCAATGAAAAATGTTTGTCGCTTAACTTCACCAACGAAGGAGGCGTTGGTGGGACCACATTGCTACTAAAAAATATTGTCGGCTTGTGGCTAGTGCAAGAATGTCGGCGAATTTGGAGTGCGGGAGGGTCGAAATACTCGTGGGATCAGTTAATGCACGCTGCAGCGGCAACGAAACTACTCGTTTCATTTATTGATCCGGATGATCCAGCGTTTCTAGCGCCGGTTGACATGCCGGCGGCGATTCAATCGTTTTGCCAGCGAACAAAGCAGTGTGTGCCCGTCGAGCAAGGCTCTATCGTCCGCTGTGCGTTGGAAAGTCTAGCCATGCGATATCGGCGCACCTTGGAATCACTTGAGGGGCTGATGGGAGGACAAATTCAAACGATTCACATAGTCGGCGGGGGCGCTCAAAATCGGCAATTGTGCCAGATGACTGCCGATGCTTGTCAGCGAAGAGTGGTTGCAGGACCGGTGGAAGCGACTGCCATTGGCAATGCATTAATACAGGCGGTAGCTGCCGGGGAAATTGGATCGATTGCCCAGGCTCGCGAAGTGGTGCGGCGCAGTTTTCCAGTCGAAGAATACCGACCGCAAAGTTCCGCCGCTTGGCAGGACGCCTATGAGCGGTTTTTGAAAATCGCGCCGTAGTCGGACGATTTAACAATATCTAGGGATTACGGCGATACCCGAACTCGCTTGCTCAAGCGTTCCGCTAAACGGCCGAGTGCGGTGCTGATGTCATCGGGACCGATATGAACTTGCAGTAGGCTGGGACCGGTAGTGTCGGCCCAGGCGCACTTTAAGGCGTCGTCCAGTTCGCCTTCCGTGTGGATGTCATAGCCTTTGCCGCCGCCGAGAACTTCCGGCAAACGATGATATTGCCATGGTTGGACATCATTAAAATTGCAATTGGGGTGTAGGAATCGCTCGGTGCCGTAACCGCCGTTATCGAGCAGTATGATAATCGCGGGAAACTTATGCCGGACAATGGTTGAGAGCTCCATTCCGGTCATTTGAAAGGCGCCATCACCGACGATCACTACGGTGCGGCGATCGGGCTGGGCGACTTGGACGCCAAGTGCCGCCGGGACGGCAAAGCCCATCGAGGTGTAGTAGGCGGGCGAGATAAACTCAGTACGTTCTCGCACGACCAACTCCGTCGCCGCGAAAAGCGAGTCGCCAATATCGGCGATCACCACGGTTTGATCGTTGAGCATTTCGTTCAAACGGGCCGTCAATCGGCGAATGGTGACTGGGGCGTCGGGACGAACGGCGAACTTCTCGCCATTATGTTGCGGTTGCTGCGGCAAAACGCGCTGGGGTGGGGTGGGTCGCCGCGCGGCTAATGCCCGAATGAAATCACCCAACTGCACGCCGTGGAAGTGATGGTGCCGAATTCGGAGCTGCTCGCTGGTGGCGTAAATGCACTTTGCCGGATCGAGCTTGGCGGTGTAAATCCCCAGGTTAATGTCGGTCATAAAGGTGCCGAGCAGTATTACGCAGTCGCTTTCTTCCACGAATCGCGTTACTTCTTCGCGTCCCAACGCTCCCTCGTATAAGCCGACGTACAACGGATGTACCTCGCTGATGACGCTTTTGCCAAGCATGGTGGCAGCGATGGCAATGTTCGATTTTTCAGCTAGTGCCAACACGTCGTCTTGCAAACCGAAGCGATGAATTTCTACGCCGGCGATGATGACTGCTTTGCGGCAACTGGATATCCAACGGACAGCTTCCTCGACGGCTTCCCCCAAGGCTTCCTGATCGCTAACCGTTTCCGACTGCCGAAACTGATGGGGTTTTTCCGGCACGACATCGGTCATGTCGCGCGGCAATTCCAGATAGACGGGGCGTTTGTGCCGGGCTGCTGTATCTAGCACTCGATCGATTTCCCGAAAAGCTTCGTTGGGGTCTTCCAGTTCGGCACCAGCGATGCAGATTTTTTCGAACACTTCCGACTGAGTGGAAAAATTGCGTATCTTGTGGTGCAGCAGCGGATTGTTGATCCGTTCGCTCAGGCCGGGGGCGCCACTGATGACGACGACGGGCGACTTCTCGGCATAAGCGCCAGCGATTGAATTGCACAAACTCAGGCCACCGACGCAATACGTTACACAGACGGCGCCCATGCCGTTCACTCGGGCATAGGCGTCGGCGGCAAAGCCAGCGCAATCTTCCCGCGTGCAGCCGATCGTTTGAATCGGACTGTCGCTGAGCATTTTGTAGAAACCCAGGACGTAATCGCCGGGAATGCCAAAGACGTGCCGTACGCCGTAGTCCTGCAGTCGACGGATTAAGTACCCGCCGATGGAAAGGCCGGTAATCGAGCCGCCGGCCGGCACAGCTTCGGATCGTTTCGACATTAAAGTGCGACTCCTGGCGGCCCTTAGTTCTTCGTCTAAGGTTGCTGGTTTGTTCGAGGATTGCGCGGTTTGCGGGTAAGGATCAGGATCCACCAGACAGCGAGGAACGTGCCCATGCAGGCCAGCACCACGAGCGAACGGCGGAAATCGTGCTGCAAATTCTCACCGCCAAAGCCGCCAAAATATGCGCCGACGGCGTGATACGCGCCCCACGCCAATAGGGCCAGGGTCAAGACTGCCAGCACGATCTTCTGGGTCTTTAGCGTATCGGGATTTGACATCATTGATATCGATGACTGGATGATGGAATGCTGCAACTCCTGCAAATTATACGGCGTAGCAGCGCCGTCGGCTTCGCGACAGAAATGTTGTCAGACCGATGGCAATTTATCCTCTACTGTTGGCAAATCTGTTAACGGCGTGCCGCACAGGGCCGGAATTTCGCAGTACGCAGCATTTTTGCTGATTCGGCACGCCTACTGCAATGTCATCCTACGGAAAGTCGGATGGAGCCCTTGAAGGTTGAAAAAAATGTCCGCTTCGGACTTGATCGACGATACTTTCCTTTTTGATTGAGGAGTTTAGCAATGAGGCGCCTATTAATTGCGGTTGTCGCAGTTGGTGGATTGAGTTTAGCTGGCGCGAGTGCAGCCAACGCCGGTCCTCCGGTGCAATATGCCGGATGGAATTATCACCATCATCATCAGGTGATCGTTGATCACTGTTATCGTCCGCCAGTGGGATGTGTACGGCCGCAGGTTGCCTACTATCCGCAATACTATCCGCAGTACATCCCGGCACCGCCGGTAGTGGCTGCGGGTCCGGGAGGTTTCGTCTCGCTGAATGGGCGCAATTTTGGGGTTACGTTCGGATTTTAAGTCTGAAGTAGCGTCTAACTTATTCGTTACCCCGCCGGGCCAAACCAGGGGGCAAGATCAGCCGCTGGCGTGCCACGTTGGTGCTAGGACAGGCTCACGAGCTGGTTCTTGGCAGGCTAACTAGCGTGGCACGCGGCGCAGGCTGGCGAGGGTTGGATTGGTGTGTTTCGGCGGGATAAGCATGCTCACGCTGCGCGAGAGCATGCCACACGGGCGCACGGAATCACGTTGCGGACGCTTTGATAAAAAAGTTTCCGGTGTCGTCGGCCCCGAGGGGTCGTGCGTTTTTGGTGTTTGTTGCCGATCGGCGGGCGGAATACCTAACCGCTTCCATTAAAGCATCTGTGCTGCCGATCGACCTATCACGACCCCAGCGCTCGTGTTCCCATCGCAACGGTCCCATGCACGGGCGGATTGCGAGGATAGGCGCCTTGTCGGGCCGACGAACTTCGCTGAAGCGCGAAGCATCCGGCAACAGCACGTCCTGCGCTGTTTCCATTTGCTTAACGCTTCCTATCTAACCGGAGGACCAACTCCGCAGAGGCTACGCGCTGCTTAGGCGCTACATCGTTTCAGTCCCGTTTCGATGTAGCAGTGACTAGACTACCTTTCTAGCTTGTTTGCCTGTTGTCATGGATCAATGTCTAGATCATTGTGAACTTGCGCTGCCGGCAACCGCGACCAACGGTCGCGGCTTTGTGACGGCACCAATTCGCATCCATCGAGCAGTGGAAACACGAAGCTTTGTACGTTAATTACGTAGCGTACAAATGTACACTATCTGATTCTGGCCGAGAAATCAATGGAATTTTTGGGCCACTAGATCGCAAAATTTGCGAGAGGGGGACTGTTCTTGATGAATCATCTTTGCAAAATTGAACCTACGTGGTCTTTATTGAGGATGCGGGCGAGCATTTCATTCAGACGAATATCGAACTTGTCATGAGACTTTTGAAATACCTCGTGGCGATGAGTTTGGATGGGTTCCTTGCAGGGCCGAATGGAGAGTACGACTGGATTGTCATGGATCCCGCGATTGACTTCACAGCGATTTACAAAGATTTCGACATCGCTTTGATGGGACGGCGCACCTATGAACTGGCCTGTCAAGGTCCGGGCGCCATCTTGCCGGGAATGCAAACGGTGGTTTGTTCACGAACGCTAGTTCCTGATGAACATCCAAAAGTTATCGTCACAGCCGCCGCGGTATCGACTGTTCTAGAACTGAAACAAAAGCCTGGCAAGAATATCTGGCTTTTCGGAGGAGGAATACTGTTCCGCAATTTGCTGGATGCGGGGCTCGTCGACACGGTTGAAGTAAGTCTGATGCCGATTCTACTCTCTGAAGGGGTCCCCTTACTTCCTGCCGGACGACGCTCGCCGCAGCTACGTTTGGTTTCCAATAAGATCATGCCTGGTGGAAGCGTGGCGCTTACCTACCAAGTTGAGCAAACCAGCGGCTAGCAACTGGCCAACACCGGTTTAACGCACCGCGGGGGAAGCAGTTGGCCAACCAACCGAAGTGAGATTAGCTGGCGCCGCAGCATCGCCGCGGCGGATTGGGCGGATGGAGACATCGTCGATCCACACTTGGCCAATGCCGGTTAATGCGAACGTGACCGTGATGTCCTGGGCAGATGGGGCGGCTCGATACATTACGAATTCGCGCCAGCCGTCGGTTTGAGTGAAACGCTGGGCCAGGGGCGGGCCGCCCAGCGAATCGAAAATCATCAAGCCGTCCACACTTCCGACAATCGGTTGTACAACGCGCACCTGGCCGCGAATGCAAACCACATCGCCGGCCGCCACGTGTACCGGCGCACTGGTGACCCACAGGGGCGGCGATTCAATCAGCGCGCCGGCCAACGTGGTAGCAGTCTGTTGCTTGACTGTTTGCACTTGCAAATGCAGGCTGTGCTGATCGGCATACGGCGCCACGGGCGAAAGCTCGACGCTGGCTTGCAAATCAGGGCGCGAATGCTCCGAGTGTTGCCAACCTGCCTGAAGCATGGTTTGCAAGTTTTCAAAGTCGCCGCCGACTAGCAGATTTTGCCCTGGCGGCAGCCCAGTAATGGCGGCGGCGAATCGGATTTGTTCCGGCAGCGTATCGAACTGTACCGCCAATGGACTGGAGACCGGCGATGGCAACA
>DASXPQ010000013.1:0-13903 GCA_036493575.1 Pirellulales bacterium | reverse complement strand
AATTTGTTGTTGGATGTACGTCTCCGAAGAGATGTCAGCACCCATGTAGAACGGTTTGACATCGGCCAGAGCGAACTGTGGCAGCGAAGCGCAGCTGAGGATTGCCAGCCCGATGAGGAGCCGGGTTGGACGAGCGCCTCTCGATGGAATCATTCCAACAGTCTTACTTAGGGTATGTACTATACCCATTTGCCACCTCCCCATGCCCCGCGTTGTTGCCAAATCTAACGATGATTACTTCCCGCTGGAATCAAGCGGGATGGAATACTTGTCAGCTAAATAAACGGTCGTATCTGCTAATTCGCTGGATGAAAGTGCCTTGTTATAAATGAGCAACTCCGCCAAATCGCCGTGGAAGAAGAGTTCCTTCCAGGCATGGCGGCCGATGATTTTTCGAGAGGTGATACCTTGTGGGGCGAAGGCGCGCGCCTCGCCGTAAGGATGGCCATTGATTGCAAGTGATGCGCGGCCGTGCGTGTAGTCGTAGCGGTACGACACGATTACGGGCGAATCGGCCCCGACGGGTTTGGCGTCGACGCGGCCCGATTCGACTGTGGCACTGCCGACGAAGCCTGCGAACACTTGTCCGGTGAGGAGCGTCGATTTGAATTCTTCGGCCAACAATGGTTCGCCGATTTGCAGCACGCCGGGATTTAGCGTGTTGCTAAGATAGCCGTTGGCTTCACGTCCGGGGGGACCATCGTAGTTGAGGATTTGGCCACCCCAGCGGCGGTTTTTATCGAACGCAGTGGACGAGAACTGACACACCATGAGGACCGTTTGATCATCGGTGGTCTCCAGGGGCGTAGTGACCATGAAGTCGGATTGTCCGTTGAACCGTACGGCCGGGTGCCCATTGATGGCCTGCGGAACCAACGTGGGGCGGGCATGTTCGTTATTTTGGGTAGCATCTTCGGCGGCGCGATTATCGCCATAAAGAATGTCGGGCCAGGCGACGACGCGCTGCTTGGCGTCGGCCATTACGGCGACATCGGCGGCGAGCCATAGAGCCAAGCGACTGGAGACCAATTGCTTGGGCGGCGCTTCGGCGGCGTGGCGGACTGAAATCAGCCGCGCGAATTGTTGTTTATCTAAAGCGATGTCGGCGGGCTCAGTGCCAAGGGCGTTAAACTCAACTGCTTTGTCGGCAGTGACGTGAATAACCTCGTTATGCTCGGCAGCTTCTTTTTTGGGCTGGCTGCAAAGCACCTCTCCTTCGAACACATGCAATTCTGTGTGACCATTTGATCCGACATTCACGCCAAAGGCGGTGCCCAGATCGACGAAATCAACTTCCGGCGAGCGAATGGCAAAAGAGAATGCGCGGTGCGGCACGTTGGCGGTAATTTTGCCCGATTTCAGATAGCCAATCATTTGGCTTTCGGCGACGAAGTCGCAGGGCCCTTGCAGGACAACTTCAGCACCGCATTCAAACGTGACTTTGACCATGCCCGACTGCAGCGCGATACGGTTGCCTTGGCTGAGCAGTTGACCAGGGTGGAATGCGGTGGCGTGGGGATCCCACACCCCGTCCACGACTTGCGTTAGTGTGGCAACGACATTGGAATTTGCTGAGTCGCGCGATGTGGGTACATCGTTGAGCCAGGAATTCGGGCGGTGCTGGATCAACCAAGCCGTGATCACAACCATTGCGGCGGCAGCGGCGCCCAAAACCAGCCAGCGTCGGAAGAACGAGCCGACGGAGGGTTGGCCTTGATCTGCAGAACGGTGGCCGGTGAAGGCAAACGTGGTGGGCGTGTCGGGCGGCTTATGCGAGTTGGAAGCCAGGTGCGACAAAGCCTTTTTGGGAAGCCCCGGCGTGCCGTTCACGAACTGATCCATGATTTCGTGCAGCGCGCGTTCGGTGAACAACTCCGAGATTTGCTGGTGAAGCAAGCACCAGCGGGAAAAATGCTCGGCGAATTTTTCGTCTGCTAATAGATGAGACTCCAGTTGAGCCAATTCGTCGGCGTTGACCGTGCCGTCTAGATAGCGGCTGAGAAGGTGATCGAGTTGGGGGTAATCCGACATTACCGCGCTCCTTCCTTGGCCAACTGACGATGAATGCATCCATACAAGACGGTCCGGATGCGATGCAGCATTACAAACACGCCATCGGATGACATGCCGAACCGATGGGCAATATCTGCGACCTTTGCGTTTTGGGTATATCGCATTTCCAGAACCTCGCGTCGGCGGCCTTGGATTCGCTCCAAGCAAATTTTTAAGGCAGCCCGGCGGTCTTCCACTTCATGCTCGACGTTTTCCAGAGCTTGCTCGAGTTTGGTTAATGCAGTTTCACTTAACACGAGCCGGTCGCGGGCACGGGAACGGTAATACTTCAGCACACGGTTGCGCGCGATTCCCAGAGCCCAAGACACAAACGAACGGTTGCGATCAAACGTATCGAACTTTTCGGCAACTACCTGCGCCACTTCCTGAACTAGGTCCTCGGCATGCTGTACATCCAGCACATTGGCAGTGATGTATGCGGAAATCACTGACTGGGACTGGACCCACAAACGTGCCAATTCGCGCACCGGACTGTCTTGCGGTGAGTCATCCGGTTCGTGTGGTGCGTCAGAGACCATCGATTGCTTGCTTTTCACCTATTGCTGGCAACACCCGACCCTATTTCCCCTTACCCGGGCGGCGGGAATATTTACATAAATTCCGAGCAGTTGAGGCGTTAGTTCTGCGGTCCTGCGGAGCCCGAAGATGCCGTGACTCCGCGTCAAAGACTAAGCAGGCGTATCGCAGGCGGTGTAATCGCAGGCGAAAAAAATTTCCGCAAAGCATGGGCGTTTAATATCTTACGCCACTCAGCAAAGCAATAGAGCATGGGTCGCGGGGTGCGCTGTTCCGCCGGTTTTTTCTGGCGATCCTCCGTGGTGGAGAGGCATGCATTGCCAACAGACGGGTAATTATTTGCGAAATTCTGGTTAAGTTTAGGCAATCGAAGGGGAAATTAAGTAACGGCAGGTTAGTACAGGCACGTGATGGCCGCATCGGGGGATCGGTGGCCAGCAGAGAACCACCCATTCTCCCATCCGTCCGTACGTTAAGAGCACCAGTGGGAACGGGGGCTCGGGGACAGAGGCTGAAGGCAACGTGTTTGCCTTTCCCCACACACATTTTGCACCGGGAGTAGCGACTTATGTCTTTCAGCCTCACCAATCGTTCTTTGGCCATTGGGGCCATGTTTGCGGTGGTCGTATTAGCTTGTGCGGCAGTCGGTCAAGCGGCGTCGTACACGTCCGGTTTCCTGGCGGCTCCAGGACATGCTGGCGGCAACAACTGGCAGACTCTCTACACTCAGGGCTTCACTACATCGCTGGGGGAAACGGGGGCCGATACCGTCCCAAACCCCAATCCATCGGGTCTTTCTCCGAATGCTGGCGATCCAGTTTCTCTGACTCAGTTCCAGTTTTTTAAGTCGGGCACGGCAGACACAGCCACCAACATTCGATTGGCTATCTCCAATACCATGTATCCGGACCTCAGCACCTTTAATACTGGTTCCGCAAACTTCGTTGGGCTTTCAACTAATACCATCCTCGACACGACTCTCATCGCCACCGGCGATCCGATCACGTTTAATTTTGCCAATTTGCCGCTGGTGTATGGAAATAATTACAGTGCCATCTATGTGAATGTCGGCATAGATCCGGGTAACGGCATTTTGCCGCTGACCCCCATTCGTGTGTCTTCGCTGGCGGTCGATTATCCAGAGACACCGCCGGGCTCGGGTATTTATCTTCCATCGGGAAATTACGGCGGCGATAGTAATTACACATTCGCAACATCTAATTTTATCAATGGCAACTTTTTCAACGCCTTTGCCCCTGCAGCAGATGCGGATTTTTTGGCGACCTTTAACGCAGTTCCGGAACCCAGTTCGTTGATCCTAGCCGTGGGCGGCTTCGGTGTGCTGGCCTTAGGTATCCGCCGCCGCAGTGTGCAAGGCTAATATCAGCGTGAAAGTGCAACACCCTTTATCAATAAACTGCAACCTCGGAGGCGGCACATGACTCGGTTCATTTCTTATGCGCCCTTTGCCTTGGTGCTGAGTATCGCCTTGGCATGGGGCTCGTCGGCCCAGGCAGTTTCGTGGACTTCGTCGTTATCGGGTACCGGGTCAGCGGCATTTCCGACCGATCCCGGTACTGGGTTAGGCAATTGGAATGCGATTTATGCGCAGGGTTTTTCGGCGGGCACGAATACCGCGATCGGCGGGACACCGACTGATCCTGGTCTGAGTTCGGGTTCGACGGTGTATTTGACGAACTTTACTTTTTACCGGTCAGGGCGAGTGTCGACAACCGATGACGGAACGGGCCCGCCGCTGCCAACGCCAACCAATGTGCAGTTGGCTTTGGTCAACAATTTCTTCTTGAATACGGCCTCGTTTACCACCAGTTCACCGGAACTAGTGGCACTTTCCACCAATACCATTGCAAGTGTCCCGGTTTCGGCCGCCAGCTCGGGCGAGCCACTGAGCTTTTCGTTTAATTATGCAGCGATGAACTATGGACCGGCGAGCGATTTTAACGCGGCATGGGATTACGCGGCGATATTCGTCAATGTGAACGGCACGACCATCACTCCAGTTCGGGTGCCGGCCATTATTGTGAATTACTCGGATAATCCGCCGGGTTCGATGACGAACTACCTTCCGCAGCATGACTACGGCGTTCACGACCAAGACTACCGCAACGCTGTCAGCAATTTCATCAACGGCGGCTATTTAGCAACGTTCAACAACATGGACTACGCGGATGCGGATTTTGTGGCCTCGTTTTCCAGCACTCAGCCGGTCCATGGAGACATTAACGGCGATGGCCATTTTAACATGGCAGATATTACCTTGATGGAGCAAGCGCTGGCGAACGTAAGCACATTGAGCAATGTGTCGACGACGGTCGGCGATTTTAACTCCGATGGGTTAGTTACCAACGCAGATCTGCAGGGGATGTTGACTGCGCTTAAGAATGGGCAGGGCAACACCTCGACGGTACCGGAGCCCAGCTCCATTGCACTGGTAAGCGTCGCCGGCATTGCCTTGATGCTAATCGGCAAGCGCGGCGGTCGCTGGAGGGCATAGCCAGGTCAAACAACATTAAGTTCAGTTCTTCCGCCAAACCAAAATAGAATCCGACTCTGAATCTCAAGCAAGGAACGAATCTCGGGGCAAAGGGCAGGTTTTGGAGTTTCAAGATTTCCGCATGTTGGGATTTAGGATTGCAGATTTTGTGTTCAGTGGATTGCCGATCCCCCTCGGCTCCTGGCGTGCCCGTGGCGCCAGGGGCACTTTTTTGAAGAGGCATGGCTCATGATGAAGCCAGCAATACGGACTACCGGAACTAAACGACCGGCCTTCACGCTGGTCGAGCTACTGGTGGTGATCGCCATTATTGGCATTCTGATTGCGTTGCTGCTCCCCGCGGTACAGGCTGCGCGGGAAGCGGCGCGGCGTTCTCAATGCCTCAATTCGATCAGGCAACTGGGCTTGGCTTGCTTGAATTATGAGTCGACAAAAAAACACTATCCCGCATCTGTCGCCAATGAAAGTGATGGCCGATATGCTAGTCCATTCGGTTACATTGCGATTTGCACGCCTTACATGGAAGATAAGACTTATCATGACTTAATCGATTTCACCGTTCGCTGGGATTTCCCGCCGAATACCACTAACGGTGTACCGGACACAGTGATACCTTTCACGAAATGCCCGACGCAAGATTACACTGAACCGACAATTGTCTTTACCGGGCCGAGCGGTCCCGCGACTGGTACTCCTGGTGTGGGGCCTCAACGTGCACATTACTATGCAGTCATGGGGGCAAAGCTTCTTGATACATGCCCTGGAATCGCGCCTTGGGAGGTTACTGGTTGCGGCCCATTTGATTTCGGGGCAAAAACTACGACGTACCCACCGCCTGCAAATACAAACGCCAGTGCAAGAGGCGGCATTGCGTTGAACGGCATCATGTATCCGGCAAGCAAAGTAAAAGTAAGTCAAGTAAGCGACGGGACCAGCAAAACTTTTTTGATTGGTGAATGCTCCTGGGATTTTGGACCTGCGCCTGGTTGGTATGCCGGTGCCGCGTTTTTTGGAGGCCCAAGCGATGGGATGGCATATATTCCCTATCAGTCGTCCGATGCCGGTGGAGGGTACTGGGTCTACAATCAAGCGCAGATTTTCTGGCGCCTCAACGAAGCAACGTATACCCCAGATCCAATGGATTCCTCGGGAAAAACGGGGTTAGGTGGAACAATTCGTAGCAAGCACAGCGATTTAAGCTTCGGCAGTAAGCACCCTGCTTCCGTCAGTTTCTGTTTCGGCGACGGTTCTGCGCGGTTTATCAGCAAGAACACCGACTTAATTACGCTGCAGCGCCTTGCCAATCGCCACGATGGTCAGCAAGCGAGCCTTGACCAATGACCTGGCAGCTGCGTTATTGCGCAAATGTTCTGGCGACTGCGTGGCTATGGAGTAGTTTGTGTTTATCCACGCAGGTGATTCGCGCGGAGGAATCTGAGTACGCGATTGGCGCCGATCTTTCCTCGGCTGCTCAAGCCGAATACGCCGGGCCGGTGTTTAAGGACGGGGGCAAAACCAAGCCGGCTCTCGAGATTTTTAAAGATCACGGCTACAACTGGATCCGTTTGCGGTTGTTCCACACCCCCACTCGATTGCCGAATAATTTAGAATACACGATTGCGCTGGCGAAACAGGCCAAGGAATTCGGGTACAAATTTCTGCTCGATTTTCACTATTCCGATACCTGGGCCGATCCAGGCAAGCAATTCATTCCTAAGGCATGGGAAGGAATGTCGCACGAGGAACTGGTCGACGCCGTGTTTAAGTACACGCGCGATTCTATCGTCGCCTTCCGCGAGGCGGGAGCGATGCCCGACATGGTACAGGTTGGCAACGAAATCACTGTCGGGATGCTATGGCCGGATGGGCGGTTGCCAGGTAATTGGAGTAATTTTGCCGATTTGGTGAAGGCGGGAATTCGCGGCGTCGATGCGGGGCATGGTGAAGCCCCGCGGCCGGTTGTCATGATTCACATTGACCGCGGGGGCGATGAAAAGGGAACCAAGTGGTTTTTTGATAAATGCAATGAATACGGCGTGCAGTTCGATGTGATTGGTCAATCGTACTATCCCTGGTGGCACGGCAGTTTGGAAGATTTGCGCAATAATCTGGCCTTCATGGCGGACGAATATCACAAGGACATTTACGTTGTGGAGGCGGCATATAATTGGCGGCCGGCGGAGTATCGCAACAAGCCCGGACCATTTCCGGAGACGCCGGAAGGACAAAAGGAGTTTTTGGAAGCCGTCAACCAAGCGGTGTTGGAAACACCGCATCACCTGGGAAAGGGTGTGTTTTGGTGGGAACCCGCCGTGGGCCTAGGAGGCGTCGCCAGCCGCGGAATGTTTGACGAGGACCGCAACGCGCTGCCGGTAATAAGCGTATTTGACAAGCCTGTACTGTTGAAAGCGGCCGCGTTGCCCTGAGGCTTTCTTGGGAGAGCGAAATTTATTCGTCTGAACCAGCCGGGGCAATTTGATCAGGGTTGATGCTGGGCGGGCGCCGGACGGCCGAAATAGAAACCTTGCGCCAGATCGAAGCCAACCTCGCGACAGGCGTCGGCCTCACCGGCTGTTTCGACTCCTTCGGCGACGGTGAGAATGTTTAAATCGCGCGTTAATTTAACCAGCGAGGCCAGCAATTGCTGCCGAGGTTGAGATTCTTCCAGATTGCGGATCAAAGTGATATCGAATTTTAGATAGTCGGGCGGCACTTCGATCAACTCAACCAGTCGATTTCGGCCAGCGCCGAAGTCGTCATAGGCCATCTGGATGTCGAGATCCTGTAAATGACGACGAAGCTCTCGCATTGAAGAAGCACTTGTAGCGGCAGATTCGTGCACTTCCAGAACCAGCGGTTGCCTGGGACTAACCTTACGAATTTCCTGGAGCGATTCGATCAGGCCGGGCTCGGTAAGCTCGGAGGGATGCGTATTGACAAACAGCATGGGCGGCTCGGGTAGCGAGGCCACGCAGCGAATTCCTTCCCAGCGAAACATGCGGCTCAATTCGACGGACAAATCGAGCTGTGCGGCGGCTTGAAACATTGCGTCCGGCATTTCCAAGCCAAAGATTTGGCTGCGGGCCAAGACTTCCTGCCCGATAACGCGCAACGTGTGGACGTCGACCAGCGGTTGATAATAAGGGGTCACAGCGCGGTCGTTCATCAACCGGTCAAACTGCACCAGGGACAAGGCCTGATCGCACAATTGGCCCGAAAGAGTGCGTGCCTCAAAAGATGAGGATTGGCGGCGTGTCCGAAACGGCAACGAGGCGAACTGAACGATATCGTTCTCCTTCAATTCCGTGGAACGATCGATTCGTTTCCCATTGACGTAGGTGCCATTGGTACTTTCCAAGTCGGAAACGAATAAACGTCCGTCGCGTTCGACGATTTCAGCATGGCGCGCCGACACGGTCGCCAGTTCCAAACAAAGATGTTGATCTCTGCGGCGACCGACTGTAAATGGGCTGGAATGGAGCGGCAGACTGCGAATTGCACCGGATTCAGAAAGCTGGCCTGTCAGAAACCACAATATATGTGCAGATTCGCCGCGGTGCGCGCTGTAATACGGCAGCGGATTGCTTTCGTTCTTATGGGCAGTGTTAGGGAAGTCCATCGCTCCAGATCACAATCGTTATCGCGGAAGTGTGGCGCAGCGCACAAAATTGTACTTCACGATACCGGCACCCATTGGCGGCGGCAGGCGGATATTGTTCCAGCAAAGAGCTGGGGGTGCGGAAACAATCGGTTATAGGTGCGAAAGCGAATTGAACGGTTGTTCCGGCAATATTTCGGTCTTTTTATGTCCCAGGCTAGGCGGATGGCGGGACGCTTTTCCGTGTTTATTTAGTCCTGAAGTTGGCAAATCGCAACGTAGATTTGTCGAGACTTGCCGAAACCTTTTGGCACTCCGCTACTGCGCGAGACGAGCAGTTCTGGAGTCGCCGCGGGTGTTCGCTTTCGTTGGAGCGGATTAAGAAATAGGGCGTCGAACCGTTTATCATTTTTCAAAAGCGCGAGCCAATCCCGTGACTGTTACTGTAACCCAGGAGTTGGAAGGCGGCCTGCTTGATGCCCTATTGTCGGAAGATACCTTCTGGCCTTCGGAACCGCAGAGCCTTGCAGAGACCGGACTCAGCGAGACATACATTGAAAGCCTGGTCACCAAATTTTTGTTGACAAGCGGGACCGCCAGCGGGCGATTGGTGTCGGAATCATTATGCCTGCCATTTGCCGTGATTGACAGCTTGCTTGGAACCCTACGCACCAGGCAATTAGTGACGCATGCCGGAGCTGGACCGTTTAACGACTACTACTACTCGCTTACCGAACAGGGCCGGCGCTATGCCCAGAGTTATCAACAGGCATGCAGTTACTGTGGGCCTGCGCCGGTGCCGCTGCTGGACTACGTGATTTCGGTTGAGGCACAGGCAATTAGTGCCGAGCCGGTGCGGCGCGAGCGATTAGAGTCAGCCCTGCAGGGAATCTCGGTAACGTCGGAGTTGCTGGAAGTGTTGGGACCAGCTGTGAATTCTGGAGCGGGATTGTTTCTGCACGGAGCGCCGGGAAACGGCAAATCGACCTTGGCGCGGCGCATCACGAAGTGTTTTGGGCAAGCCATTTGGGTGCCGCACGTCATTATTGAAGATGGACAACTGATCAAGGTATTCGATCCCACTTACCACCAGGAGATGAAGGCGAAAAGCGATGGGATCATTAAGGTGCGCGATTACGACCGTCGGTGGGTGAAAATCAAGCGGCCTACGGTGGTGGTGGGAGGCGAATTAACCTTGGATAGCCTGGATTTGCGGCACGACGCGCGCGGCAACATCAGTGCAGCTCCGCTGCAAATGAAAAGCAACTGCGGGTGCCTATTGATCGACGATTTTGGTCGCCAGCGAGTGGCGCCGGCTGATTTATTAAACCGCTGGATTGTTCCGTTGGAAAACCGGCACGATTTTTTGACACTGACAACCGGCAAGAAGATTCAAGTGCCGTTTGAGCAATTGATTATTTTCTCGACGAATTTGGATCCGTGTGACCTGGTGGATGAAGCGTTTCTGCGTCGCATTCCTTACAAAATTGAAGTGACGGATCCCGACGAAGACGAGTTTTTTCATCTGTTTGAGCTGTACGCCCTGGAGTTCAATTGTGAATTCCGGCGGGACGCCGTACAGCATTTGATCGACAAGCATTACCGGCCTAACCAACGCGCGCTGCGTCGCTGCCACGCCCGCGATTTCATGAAGCAGTTGCGCAACTACTGCACGTATCACAATGCGCCGTTGGAAATGCAACCGGACTATCTGGATACTGTTTCGCGCAGCTTGTTCGCCACCGGATTTGGCGCCATCAAGTGAGTGAATTTCGATGGAAACGATTCTTACCCCCGCGAAACACCCCTCAGCCGCTGAACAGGTATGCGGCTACGTGCTGGAAAAGCGCATTGGGTCGGGGGGTTATGGTGAAGTCTGGAGCGCGGTTTCGCCGGGTGGACTGAAGAAAGCGTTGAAATTTGTGTTTGGCGCCGCGGCAGGCGAGCGTGCTTCGCGGGAATTGGCGGCGCTGGAGCGCATCAAGGAAGTACATCATCCGTTCGTTTTATCTTTGGAACGGATTGAGGTGTGGAATGAACAATTGGTGATTGTGACTGAGTTGGCCGATACGTCGTTGAAAGATCGTTTTCAGATTTGTTGCGATCAAGGCCGAAGCGGTATTCCACGGAATGAACTGTTGATCTATTTGTCGGATGCAGCCGACGCGCTGGACTTCATTCACGACGCGCACTCGCTGCAGCATCTGGACATTAAGCCAGAAAACCTGCTGCTGATGGGTAGCCATGCGAAAATCGGCGACTTTGGTTTAGTGAAGGATTTGGCGCAAACGTCGGCTTCGATGGTTGGGGGAATGTCTCCTATTTATTCCCCGCCGGAGCTGTTCGACGGGAAACCGAACCAGCACAGTGACCAATACAGCCTGGCAATTGTTTACCAAGAAATGCTGACTGGTCGACGTCCGTTTGAAGGTCGAACTGCTGCGCAGCTGGCGGCGCAACACCTACACAGCCCGCCCGACCTAAGTGCGCTTCCCTTGGCCGATCAAGCGGTCATCGGTCGCGCACTTTCCAAGCAACCATCACGGCGATTCCCCAGTTGTCGCGACTTGATTAAGCAGTTATTCCATCCGCATCGGCCTGCTGGAGGCGCACCGGCGAACTTGAAAGGGAGCGACGCTGCGCACACGCTGGATAAACGGCTGCCTTATTCGACCAGTTCCGGAGGCGACACGTTCCGTGGGACGACGGCGACCTCGCTGCCGCCGGTGTCTTGCCGCAACTTGCCCGCTATTCAAGTCGACCAGACGGACTGGCTTCGGCCGACGCTGGTGATTGGCATCGGAGGAACGGCAAGTGGCGTACTGCGGCATCTACACTCACGGCTCGCGGCTCGATTCGGAACTATGCGATACGTTCCGACATTGCAGACGTTGCTGCTGGATACCGATTCCAGGGTAGCACGACGGCTGCCTGCCAATGATCCCCCTGAAATTTCTGGCCACGACTCCTTGTGCATGCCGCTGCGATCAGCCACCGACTACCGCGAACATGCTCCGAACTTGCTGTCGTGGATCAGTCGTCGTTGGCTATACAACATTCCACGCTCGCGCCGTACGGAGGGCATTCGAGCACTGGGGCGTTTGGCGTTTGTCGATCATTTGGAAGACATCGTAGATCGTTTGAACCAGATGTTGGCCTGCGTCATGTCGGAGGAAAGTATTGCCACCACCGAACGGAACACCGGTTTAAAGTTTCAATCGCACACACCTCGCGTGCTGGTGGTCGCCTCTATCGCCGGCGGCACCGGTGGCGGCGCCACCTTGGACCTGGCCTATGCGATTCGCGGTATACTTCAGAAGCATCAACTTCCCGATGAAGACTTAATCGGCATTTTAACCCATGCAACGAGCCGTAAATCTGGACCGCGGGACTTGGCGACTGCCAACGCCTACGCCTGTCTTAGTGAACTGAACCATTATTCCGATCTGTCGAGTTTGTATCCTGGGATTGATGCCAACCTGGTTCCGGGATTTAACACTGCGACGCCGCCGTTTAGCGATGCGTACCTGGTGCATTTAGGAGAAGAGCTTAGCCAGCAGCAATACAGCGACGCCACCGACATGTTAGCGAGCTACTTGTATTTAAACATCGCCACGCCGGCCGCGAATGTCTTCGACAAATTGCGGCGGGACAATGACAAGATGTCTGCGGAATCGCTATCGCTGCGAACCTTTGGGTTGAGAGCGTTATCGAAATTGAATGAATCCACGGCTTCCATCCCGCGATGGTTGGCCGAGGCCAAGCCACGGCTTGGCGATTGCGCCAGGTCACGGCGATTGCTGGTGACCATACCGGAATCTGAGCGAGTAGACGAATTGCTTCACGAAATCGAACGGCACAACGGATCGCCCGTGACGACCATTTCCGGATGTGGCGAGGACATCAATGTTTGCTCGGAAATGCAGGATCTGTCGCTACCCCATGTCCTCCAAGCGCTGACTGGCGGCGAAGCCGAATTTGAGCAGGTTGCTAGTCGACTACATACACGTGTCGACATTGAATGGATGCCGTTGCGACGCTGATCGCCGCGAATGACTGCAATCAAAATGGATTGGTTAGGCGGCCTGCACGGCAGCCATAGATTGCTGCGATACGTGGCCTCGGTACGAAGTGAATCCCCAATTGGTCGGTTCGATATTGGTGAAACCGGCCCGCTTCAGCCAGCTAAAAACTTCGAAACTGGCGTGTGCAGATTGATACGAGGGGGTCACGCTATCGAAGGTATCTAAGAGCGACCATTGGAAATCGGGCAGGTTCATGAAGGGAAAGAACGCCCGGATCGCACGGCCTAACGGCGGCACATAATGCGCCACAGGCCAAAATAGATGAACTGTGGCATAGGTGTAGATGAGTGGCGGGTAATGACCTAGCACAGGCCACAAATGCTTAAACAGCTTTCGCCAAAACTGGACGGCTGGGAAATCGTAATACCCATGCTGGCCGTATACCGACAATGCGAACCAGCCGTCGGTTTGGAGAGCACGAAACACCTGCTCGACGCCCCGCTGTGGATCCGGCGTGTGATGCAATACACCGATTGAAAATGCGCCGTCGATCGACTGCGGGCTGAGCGGCAGGTTTAATGCATCGGCCTGACAGATGCAGACATCCGGATTGTGCTTAAAATTTTCTTCGGCCACTTCGGCTGCAGCGCTATAGTCGATTCCGATAACGCGAGCGCCTTTGGAGCGGGCGACGTCGACGAAGCGTCCGGGACCGCAGCCGATATCGGCAACGACAGTGCCGTTGAGATCTGAATGGGTGTTACTTGGTTGAACGCCATTATCGTGTGAGTGGTTTTCGGACTGGTTAATCCCAGTGATTTTTTCCCACATTCTGCGCGTGTGGCCTGCCATGGGACGGCCGATGTTTTCCGATTCGAATTGCAGGCGCGGCCATTTTCGCCATTGATACCCAAAGCTGCGCGAATAGTTAGTTGACTGGTAATTTACAAATCGAGGAATTCCGCGAACAATGGGGTAGGTATGCGTTGTCGACTTGAGTAGACCTGTTTCAACGAAGTCGCCGTGCCGATCGGTTGATTCCAATTGAAGCGGCTCGTGTGTGACGGGATCGGCCAGGTATTTTAGAAACGACATATGCATGATGCACCTGTTTGGATGTTTGCTGTATGAAGAGGCACCATTAGGCGGCAAGGCGTAGCCGGCCATCGCCGGAGC
>DASXPQ010000012.1:0-4864 GCA_036493575.1 Pirellulales bacterium | reverse complement strand
GGCCGTTCAAAATTATTTCAGCCGGTTAGGCGGCGATAACATCACGCACCATCGAATGACAACGCAGCAGTTTGTCGAATCGGAAACGTATCGGGAACTGGGCGACATTGGAATGGTATTCATCGATGGCTTTCACTCCGGCGAGCAAGCTCGCTTTGACTTTGAAGCATTCGCCGACAAGTTGGCGCCCCAGGGAATGATACTGCTGCACGATAGCATTTGGCATTTACCCTCGCGCCTGTATGGGCCGGGGCGCGAGTATGTCCACAGTGTTGCGGATTTTATCGCAGAAATAAAGCAGCTGCCTGAGTGGCAGGTCTTTGATATTCCTTTTGGCGATGGGTTAACGCTGGTGAGACGCGCCGCAATGCCTCCACCGCCGCGCCGCGGGCGGAAGGAAACGAATTCATAGGGGATTCTGAACTTCATGGATCAGGCAGTCTTTATGGACAAGACAGTACACGATGAGTTGTGGGCCATCACGTGCTACTTCAATCCGGCGAAGTACCGCAATCGGCGGACGAACTATCAAGTTTTCCGCCAGCATTTAAATGTGCCCTTGGTGACCGTTGAGCTGGCATTTGACGGCCACTTTGAATTAGCAAAATCAAACGCCGAAATTCTGATTCAAATTTCTGGCGGTGACGTGATGTGGCAAAAGGAGCGCCTGCTAAACATTGCGCTTGAGGCCCTGCCAAAGTCGTGTGAGTTTGTGGTCTCGCTAGATTGCGACGTTATCTTCCAGCGCACCGATTGGGCCCTGCAAGTATGCCGAGGGCTAAATGAAGTTCCGCTGTTACAACCGTACTCTTTGGTACACCATCTTCCTCAGGGCCAGCCGCTGGAACAATGGAGAACAACAAGACCTTCGCCAATGGTTCGTCCGTCTGTTGCCTGGTTAATCGCGCAAGGCATTTCGGTGGCCGAATGTTTGGGAAATCCGCTGGCGGGCGTTCCGGGAATTCGCGCGCCCGGCCATGCGTGGGCCATGCGACGTGATGAGATTTTGCGACACCGGTTTTACGATTCCTGCATTATCGGCGGGGGCGATACGGCCCTGGCTTGCGCTGCTTATGGCGCCTTCGATATTCTGCCGATGCTGCATACTGAAAACGATCTCGCCTTCCAACACTATTTGCGCTGGGCAGAGCCGTTTCACGACTCGATACAGGGCCGCGTTTCACTGGTGAATGGAAATTTATTACACCTGTGGCACGGCGAAATGAAAGACCGACTATGCCGACTACGTCATCGTGAATTAGCAGCTTATGAATTTGATCCGTCGGAGGACATTGTGTTGGACGAAAACCAGTGCTGGCGTTGGAATACGCCCAAACGCTCGATGCACGAATATGTCGCCGACTATTTTGTGGCCCGAATGGAAGATGGTGTGCGGTCCAGCACCGTCGCAGCCTAAATATCTATGGCAAGCAAAACCCGTGATTCTCGACGGCGATTTCTGATTGTGCGGCATCGATCGTACCGGCGGTTCTTCTTCGTCATCTTATTGCGCTGGGTGAAAGCCAATTTCCCGCAAATTGTGCCCTGGTTCGAAGTGTGTGACTTGCCGGTGCAAATCCGCGATTGGTCCCGATATGCACTGCACGCTGCTTGGTTGCAGGATCCAGTGCAGGGCTGGTCGACGAATGCTTACCAACAGGCGTTGAATCTGGCCGAACAGTGTGATCTGCACGATGTGCCGGTGGTCAATCGTGTCGACCGACTTATCAATGCCACGAAATCCCGAGGCGCGGAACTCATGAGCCAGGCCGGCGTGCGCGTACCCCGGATGGCCCTAGTGCGGCAACCTGAAGAATTTCAGGAGACACTTTCTGGTCTGAGGTTGCCTGTATTTATTCGCGAAGATTGGGGGCACGATCGCAACCTGCAAAGGGTTGAAACTCGCGAAGACCTGCAGCAGATTGCTTGGTCGTCGTTTAAGCGTCCGCTGGCCGTCGAATTGGTCGACGTGCGCAGCCCAGCCGACGGTTTATATAGAAAATACCGATATGTGGTGGCAGGCGAATTAGGCATTAGCCACCATTTGCATATTTCCCGCGATTGGATTACCCGCGGCGAGGATCGGCTATTAAATGCCCATACTCGGCGCGAGGAGCTCAAATATATTTCACACGATGATCCGAATCACATAACTCTACAGCGTGCACGTAAGGCGTTAGGGCTGGACTTGGCCGCCTTCGATTACGGCTATACGTCCGGCGGTGAAATGATTGTGTGGGAGGCGAATCCATTTCCGCATTTTCTGTTTTCTACAAAGTCGCTAATGTATAAAAATCCTGCCATGCACCGGACGATGATGGCAATTCTGCACATGTATTTTTCCATCGCGGGGCTGCCAGTTCCTGCCGAAGTCAACGAGGGCTTGGCACTGGACTTCGCAGAAGTAAACCGACGATTCCAAATTGTTCGCAAAACCAATCTGATGGATCGATTGCTCGCGCTGCCAAAATCATTTCCCAATTGGCCGGCCTAAGAGTATTGCCACATGGCAGAAAATTTCTGGGCAATCACGACCTACTTCAATCCGATGCACTGGCAGCGACGGTTGGCGAACTACCGTGTTTTTCATAGGCATTTGCGCGTTCCACTTGTCGCAGTGGAATTGGGCTATGACGGGTGCTTTGATTTGCAGCCCGGCGATGCCGACATCTTAATCCAAATTCCCGGTAAAGATGTCATGTGGCAAAAGGAGCGGTTAATGAACCTCGCGTTGGCGGCGGTTCCATCGTCAATTGAAAGAGTGGCGTGCCTGGATAGCGATGTCATATTGGATCGCGCCGACGTGTGGCAGGAAGCCAGCCGTGTGCTGGAGCAAACCTCCTTTGCGCAGCTTTACTCGCACGCGTTCTATCTGCAGGCGGATCCGCCGTCGGATCGTGAACTGATCCAGCAATCTTTAGCGCCTTCGATGTCATTCGTGTCGATGCGCCGCGCCGGCCATTCAGCCTTAGATTTGTGCAATCCATGCTGGTCGAATCCGGGCGACACTCCACCGGTCACTTACGGTCTGGCTTGGGCTTTCCGCCGGGAATTGTTCGCGAATCGTGGTTTTTATGATGCGTGGATCATCGGAGGCGGCACGCGAGTTCATTTTTTTGCCGGCGACGGTTATTGGCGCGAAGCGGCCGATGCCTTTCAATTCCATCCGGCGATGCGCGCGCATTATCGTCACTGGGTTCGAGGATTTCACGCGGAAGTTCGCGGCAACTGGGGCTGCGTGCCCGGCGCAATCGCTCATTTATGGCATGGCGATATGGCGCGGCGTCGGCACCGACAACGATATCAAGATTTCGCTCAATTTGCCTTTGATCCGTCCACGGACTTGGCGCTGGACGAAAACGGCGTGTGGCGTTGGAATAGCAACAAGCCCCAGATGCATCAATACCTTCGCGAGTATTTCGCCAGCCGCGACGAAGATCGTGCAGTGGTCAAACAAACAGAATCGAGCCTTGCTGTTCGAGCAGAATTTGCGGCGTAATTTTGCAGCTCAAGCTCAGGCGGCACTCAAACGGCAAAGCTCAGTTCGCCAATTTCTTCGTAAATTGGGGCCGCTTCGAGGAACCAATCGTCAGAGTTCGCTTCCGAGTCAAGATGTTGATCGATGCCGTAAGGCGTCCACTTCAAGCGGTTCCGACACACTTCGTCGCGAATCTTGCGATTGCCGGCCATCACCGCTGGATCGATGTAGTTTTGCGAGTGGTCCAGATGAACGCATATGGCCCGATGGCGGATTTGCCGCGGCCGTACACCGGCATTCACTAACCGTTCTCCAAGTTCACGATCCAGCCCGCCATAGCCCAGTCGCTCGTCAAATCCGTTCACACGCAACACATCCTGTTTCCAAACCGAGGTGTTGTGTCCGTTGAATGTAGCACGCGTGGTCGTCGTGGCATCGAGCATTGCCGCCATGCGGCCTTGCGCGGCCAATCGCAAAAGCTTCCGACTCTTCAAGCAGCCTTGCGCTCGAAGCCAACTTCGGCTTGTAATGCGACCGCTAACAATATCGTCAATGGTGATTTGATCGCTCAGCTTCCGCGTCAGCTTCAGTCGTCCACCGGAGAGCAGTCGGCCGAGCGTAGCTAACCGAACATGCTCCGCAACGAAATCGCGACGCGGGATGCAGTCGGCATCGGAAAAGATCAGATAGTCGGCTTTGGCGGCGAGGATCGCCCGATTAAGAATCCGACATTTCCGAAAACCGCGCTTTGGGTGCCAAACGTGAACCAACTTCAGCTTCGTGGCGCGGCGCAACTGCTCGATGCGCTCTGCGGTCCGCGGGCAAGAACCATCATCGGCAATGACGATTTCAAAACGCCTATATGTCTGTGCCGCGTAGCCCCAAATGACTTTGGAAAGCCATTCCGGCGAATCATACGTCGACAAAATTACTGAAACGTACATAAATTTCAAGCGAGCCGAGTTGTAAAAAATGAGCGCCGGACTTGTTAATGAATACAAACGGCGATCACCACTGATAAATCATGTCGACGCCAAACGTTAATTGGCTGTTTCGCGTGCCGGCGTCATAAGGACTGGTTACTGAAACCGCCGAATTCTGATTCGGCTGGCCGTTGTACCAATCCCAGCGAATCTCCGGACGAACCGCCAGGTTGCCATTGGGTTTGTAATTCAAACCGGCGGTGATTTCGTAAAAGTCGCCTGGAAAACTGGCGCCATCAATAGCGTTGCCCGGCCGCAAGCCGGTGACCACAAATCCGTCGTCGTCGCGGAACCATTCGGCCCGCAAGCCGGCGGTCCAACAACAATTCAATTTGTAGAACAGGTACTGATTGATACCGAACCATTGGGCGCCGCCGCCGCGCGGTGTTTGAGCATTGTTTTG
>DASXPQ010000011.1:0-5782 GCA_036493575.1 Pirellulales bacterium | reverse complement strand
CGGTCGCCGATGATTTTTACCCGGAGTGGCAACGCGGCGTTGATTTCGCGCGTTTGGCCTGGAGCAGGACGATTGGCGAACAGCGCATCGAAGTAAGTTCGATACGGTCCGACGAGCGGACGATCGCTGGGCAAAATGCTGGCGCTGAATGTGGATGGGGTTGTGCCCATCAAAGCAACTAAAGATTGCTGGGCTTTGGTGAGACTCAGTTCCGCCTCGTGCATTCGGGCCGTGGCGGTGGCACGGGCGGTGCTGAGCATGGGATTGTCGATGAGCGTGTGGGATGGCGCGGATTTATCCAGGCGCTGTAAATCGTCGGCGGACCAAAGATAAAGGGCGACGGCATGGGACAATCGCCAATAGGCACTGACGGCGGCCAATCGCTGATGTTCGTCGACGCTGGAAATGACATTGGAAAGTGGCTGCCATTGGCCGGTTAGATCCGCAGATGAATTGGTGTTTAATGCCTGCGACAACAGGTCGGCGGCGGCGTGGGCGGCGGCCATCTGCTGAGGATCGGGGAGGACATCGGCAGTTTGAGAAGTTGAATCGGCCGGGATGACTTGCTGATCAGTCATGGAGGGCGTGGAGCGCGAGGAATCGCTCGGCGGCGGGATGAGTTGCACCGGCCCGGTGGTGGGTTGCAGGGGGGAGGGTGCGGTCGATGAAGCCTGGGAATTGTCGGCTGTGATATCCGGGCTTGCGCCAGCTTGCGAACTGGTTTGGTTGCTTGCGGTTGAGGAGCTTGGCTCGTTCGGCCTGGTCCAATTGAGTGTCGAAGTGTTGCTCGGGGTGATGGGTTGATCGTATTCAGCAGGAACAACGGCTGAGGAGGTCGTGTCTTGCGCAACCGAGTGCGTGGTGGGTTCGGGGGTTGTGGTTGCGGTGTTGATGGGCAAAGCGCCGTCGGTTTGCGATGTGGTAAGAGCCAGCGGAGCAACGGGGGTTGCTGAGGGAGTTGTTGATGGCGATTGCACCAGCGGTTCGCTGGGGGGCGCTGGCAATTGTGATGAGGCTACAGCCGGAGGGGCAGCAGTGGGTGATGATTGCGATTTGCGTTTCATCACCGACACGAGCGGGCGAGGCGGAGGATTGGGTGAAATGGCGGCGGCAGGTTGCGCGGGAGCCGACGTGTTGATCGGTGGCGTAAGCGGCGCTGCGGGAATCACCGCTTGGGCTGGTGGTGCGTTCCAGGGGGGCGCTTCGGCGGCGTTTTGGGCGGCGGCCGGGATTCGGGAGCCTGGGGGCAAGGAAATATTGCCGGCGTCATCGCCAAACACACTGAGTTGCGCCGTGAGCATGCAGGCGACACAAAGCAACGATGAGATTTTCATCGGGACCACCTCGTATGGTCGGGCAGAGCCCTGGGTTAGACGGAAATCCGTTTCGCAGCCCAGTAAACTGGGGCCATCAACCTGACAGACATGGTCGATGGGGTCAATTGCAGTCGGATGCTAGCAGGACGTGGCCTGAAAAAAGGCCAGCCCACTGGCGTGGGCTGGCCGAAAGGGCTTTCTGTAATTGGTTGATGGTTTAGTTCCGCGGAGCCTCGCCCTAAAGGATTACCGGTTTCCGCGAAGCATGCCACGACGGCTGCCGGAATCTCGATTCGAGCGGTACCCTTGTTGGCTGGGTTGCTGATCGGATTGCTGAGCAGCATTGGGCTGATTGTTGATGCTCGAGTCGGATCCGTACTGTTGGCCAGATTGCTGGCCTACATTGGGATCGTAAGAATCGCGCCGTTCAAGGTTTGGCCGCATGGCGGTGCGGCGTTCGCCGCGCTCGAAGCGGGGAACATCGACCGTCAGATTGCGGTTGCGATCACCCCGACGGACTTGAACAGCCACTTCGCCGGGATTTGTGCCAACGATGGTTTGTTCGAACGCTTGGGCTGTCGTCAGGGGCTGATCGTGAAAGGTGGTCAACTCATCGCCTGGACGGAATCCTGCATAGTATGCCGGCGAACGCGGAATAACGCGCCAGACCACGATTTTGTCGTTATAGCGATCGTCTAAGACAACGCCAAATTGTTCCAGCGGATCGGCCTGTTCGGCGTAGCCGTAGTCTTGCATCAACACCGACGGATTGACCTGAATCGTTTCGTCGCGGCCATCACGCACCAACACGACGTCGATGGGACCTGTGGCAACGTTGTCGCCGATTAGGTACTGAATGAAATCGGCTTCACGAGCTACTCGGTGACCATTAACGGACACAATGCGGTCGCCTTCGTGGAAACCCAGTTTAGAAATTGCACCGCGGCTGGAAATATCGGAAATCAGCAAGCCGTCGCGCGTTGAACGGTCGAACCAGAGGCCAATGTCGGGACCGCGAAGATCATTGGCTCGGTTTGCGGAATGCGTCCGGGCTTGCGAGCCGCTGCTGGATTGCTGGCTACGATTGTCGCGGTTGCTACCGTATCGCTGACTTCGGTCACTGCGATCGTCTTGAGCGTTATCCTGCTGCGCGCGATCCTCGTGGCTGGCACTGGCATCGCGCTGGGTCTGAGAAAATGTCGAGCGATCGGACCGGCGGTCTTGCAAGTTACCGGGCTGCTGCGGCACTGCCTGATTTTGGCCGAGCGCCGGGTTCTGCATACTTTGACGTTGTTGCAACTGTGGCTGGTTCTGTTGAGTTTGGGACTGATTTTGGGAAGTCGAATTGTTATGGGTCGATTGTGTCGTTGAATTTTGCCGATTTTGTTCTGTCGCTTGCGCGCTGTCTTGGGCCTTCCCTTGAACTTGCGGCGCCGTCTGCGGAGCAAGATTTTTTGTTTCGTTTGCACTGGAAGGACCGGCAGTGGATGGTTTTTCTGCGGCGACATTCGGCTTTGGCATACCGCCCGGCAAAGTTACCGGACTTTGTGCCATTGCTGAGAACCCGAGCGCGGCAATAATCGCGGCGCTAAAAGCTGTTAGTTTCATTGTGTCACTCCTCAAATTGCGTGTTCCGAAAAAAGGCCCCGGCAGAACCTTCGCAACTACTATGCCAGCAATGGAATGGGATATTTATTACGTGAGTAGTGGGCGAATGGAGGGCTGTGGCCGTCCGCGCTGGCGTGAATGAAACCAGATGGAGTGATAGCGACGCGTGGATCTAAGCGAGGCGCACTGCATCGCCGGAGCGGAGGGTGCCGGTGGTGAGGATTTCGGCGCGGAGACCGCCGCGGTGGAGAAGGGCTTTTTCGATACCCGGCAGAGTCAGCTTTTCTAAATGCCCACACGGTTCGCAGAGGCGGAGGCCGCGGATGCGAACGTTGCCGATGGTGAATTCGCGTTCGATTAGATGGTTCAAAGGGACGCCGCGAACGATCAGGTTGCGGCGCGATTGGGATGGATCAATGGTAACATTGCAATCGCGGGCGGCGGCTTCCAGGGCTTCGGCTTCGATGAGCGTGATCTGGCGATCGCGCGGATAGTATTTGTTGCCAGGTTTGACGGACGCTTTGGAAAAGGTGCCGCTGCCTGCGCAGTAGCGGTCGCCTTGCAAACCTTCGCCGGCCACCGCTTGGGCAGAATCCACCTGCTGCATGGGTGCGGCTTTGGTCGGGCCGATGAAAATGGCTTCGAGTTTTCCTTCGAACATGGTGGTTGGTCAGTGGTCGGTGGTCAGAAGTAACTGATGGTTACTGTCATTGTGGAGCAGGATCGCCCTAGCTGATTGCAGGTTCGCGCTTCATAATGTGGCAGGTTTTGGGTGTTAGGCAAGATCAAGATTTGAATTCGCAATTCAGGAATGCATCATGTCGTTGTTGGTGGTTGGTTCGGTAGCGCTGGATAGTGTGGAGACTCCGACGCAACGTCGCGATAACGTGCTGGGGGGCGCGGCGGTGTTTTTTTCTTACTCTGCCAGTTATTTTTCGCCGGTGCGGCTGGTCGGCGTGGTGGGGGAAGATTGGCCGGCTGAGCACACCAAGCTGTTGCAAGGACGGGGCATCGATACGGCCGGGCTGCATGTGGTGAAAGGAGGAAAAACTTTTCGTTGGACGGGCAAGTATCAGCCGAACATGAATGATCGGGAAACGCTGGAGGTGCATTTGAACGTGTTCGGCGATTTCGATCCGGTGTTGCCGGCAGAGTTTCGGCGCAGCAAGTTTTTGTTTTTAGCGAACGGTTCGCCGGTGCTGCAGATGAAAGTGTTGGATCAGGTGGATGGAGCGGCACTGACGGTGGCTGACACGATGGATTTGTGGATTAACATTCAGCACGATGATTTGATGCGTTTGTTTAAACGGATCGACGGTTTGGTAGTGAACGATGCGGAAGCCCGATTGCTGACGGGGGATGAAAACCTGGTGAAGGCGGGCAAGCAGATTTTGAAGATGGGGCCGAAGTTTGTGATTGTGAAGAAGGGGGAGCATGGGGCGATGTTTTTCAGCGAGCATGAGACGTATGTGATGCCGGCATATCCGACGCCGCAGGTGGTTGATCCGACGGGGGCTGGGGACAGTTTTGCCGGCGGCATGATGGGGTACTTGGCCGAGAAGGGGAATTTTGATCCGCGCACTTTGAAGGAGGCGCTGGCGTACGGGATTTTGACGGCGAGCTTCACGGTGGAAGATTTTTCGCTGGATCGACTGAAGCAGATTGAACGGGCGGATGTTGATCGGCGGATGGTGGAGTATCGGAAGATGCTGAGTTTTTGATTGGTCCGTAGTCAGTTGTCCTTTGTCAGTTGCCTGGGTTTGGCTGCTGGAAGTAAAAGGCAACTGACAAAGGACGACGGACAACTGACCATGGCTGTGCTGCGGACATTTGTCGCGGTGGAAGTGACGCCGGAGATTCGCTCCACGGCGCTACGGCTGATTGAACGGTTGCGTGGGGCGCCGGTCAAAGTGACTTGGACCAAAGCCGACAATTTGCACTACACGCTGAAGTTTTTGGGGGATGTGCTCGCGGAGAAAACGGCCGATATTTGCCGGGCGGTGCAGGAAGCGGTGGGGCCATTCAGTCCGTTTGAAATCGTGGCGGCTGGGGCAGGGGCGTTTCCATCAGCAGGGCATCCACGGACTGTGTGGTTAGGCTTGAACGAGGGGGCGGAGCAGATGGAGTTGGTTTATCAAGCGGTGGAGCGGTTGCTGGAACCGTTGGGATTTCCAAAGGAGCATCGGCGGTTTACGGCGCACTTGACGTTGGGCCGGGTGCGGGGTGGCGATCCGACGGGATTCAACGAATTGGCCGAACTAGTGCGCAAACACGCGGAATTCGATGCCGGAGCTATGACCGTTGATTCGGTGACGGTTTTTTCCAGCACGCTAGGACGGGATGGTCCCATGTATGAAGTGCTGTCGCGGGCGGAGTTCCGGGGAGCGTAGGCGGGATCGTTCCATCGTTGGCACCGTTTACAGTGACGGTTTGGCTTTCGCTTCGCGTAGTTTGGCGCGGATGGTTTCCAGACGCTGGGCGAGCTCTTTTTCGAAGCCGCGATCGACGGGGCGATAGTATTCGCGCTCGATGCCCAGGTAATCTTGAGCGGCGACGGCACCCTCGGCGTTGTGTGAGTACTCATAGCCTGCGCCGTGCCCAAGCAGCTTGGCGCCGGGATAGTGGCTGTCGCGCAGTTGCACGGGAACGGGAAGTATGCGGCCTTCGCGGACGTCGGCAATTGCTTCGCCGATAGCGACGGTGGCAGAGTTGCTTTTGGGCGCGGTGGCCAAGTAAGCGACTGCCTGAGCCAAGGTGAGTTGGCATTCAGGGAGGCCGACGAATTCGCAGGCTTGCATGGCGGCGACGGCCAGTGGCAGAGCGTGTGGATCGGCGTTGCCGATATCTTCGCTGGCGAG
>DASXPQ010000010.1:0-2570 GCA_036493575.1 Pirellulales bacterium | reverse complement strand
GAATCTTCCGCGCTGGCCTGTTCGCCGGGGCAAAGTGCGCGATTGTTACGATTTAGGGGATCGGATGCTGCTAGTAAGCACCGACCGGATTAGCGCTTTCGATTGGGTATTGCCGACCGGCATTCCTGATAAGGGGCGCGTGCTGACGCAGATTAGCGCGTTCTGGTTTGGTCACTTAGGCGAAACGCATCACATGCTGTCGATCGATACGGCAGATTTTGGATTGCCGGCCGGCGTCGATGCGGAACCGCTGGCGGGGCGGAGCATGCTAGTTCGCAAAGCTGAAGTCGTACCGATTGAGTGCGTGGTGCGCGGTTATCTTTCCGGCTCCGGCTGGAAGGAATACAAACAGAGCGGGACCGTCTGCGGGATCAAATTGCCCGCGGGCTTGCGCGAAAGCGACCAATTGCCGGAACCGATTTTCACGCCGGCGACGAAGGAAGAAACTGGGCACGACATCAACATATCGTTTGAGCGGATGGTGGAAATTGTGGGACTGGATGTGGCCGACGAATTGCGGCGCCGGAGTTTGGATATTTATGTGCGCGGGGCGGAGTTGGCGCGGCAGCGCGGAATTATCATTGCCGATACCAAGTTTGAATGGGGGCAAGTTGGCGGCGAATTGATTTTGATTGACGAAGTGCTGACGCCCGACAGTTCGCGGTTTTGGCCGGCCGATCAATTCGAGCCGGGACACGGGCAGCCGTCGTACGATAAACAGTTTGTGCGCGACTGGCTGGAGACAACAACGTGGGATAAAAACAGTCTGCCGCCGGCGCTGCCGGATGAGGTGGTTGCCCGAACGCGGGAGAAGTACATTGAGGCGTTTGAGCAGCTAACGGGAAAGAAATTCGGCTGGTAGCAAGGGCGAACCAGGCCCTCGTTGCCGGCTATTTCTTTGAATCGCCGATATATAGTTCTCTCATTTCTTTGGCATACTCTGCCAGCGGCGGCAGTCCTGCATCGGCCCGCAGTTTGTCGACATTGGCTTCGTCTTCCAACGGTAGAGGTTGAAACTTTCCCTCGATCCAGTCGAACTGCGTGCCGTAGATCTGTTTTTTGCCTTCGGCCAACAACACTCTGTCGGTCAAATAAGCAAAGTGGGTTTGCGACAATTCGTTTTTGGGCAGCGCTGCCATCAAATCGAGGCACTTGCGTTGGAACTTGATGTCCGCGTCCGCATGTTGAACGAGCAACCAGGCCGCACTTGCGCCATCCGATCCAACCATCGATATCGTCGGCCAGCCGCGCTGTTCGACGATTTGCTTAAGCCACCGCGTATTTTCTTCGTCGATCTTGGGCACTGCGGCAAACAAATTTTCATATTCCGAGTTTTCTTTGGCGCTGAGGCGATTCTTGTCGACATCTATGGTTGTATTATGCTGCTTGCACCAACTCATGGCGGCCTTACGGACACGCTGATCGGAATCCATTCTTTGAAGCAACTCTTTCCGCAATGCAGGATCGGCCGGGGTTACCTGGGAACCTGTTGCATCGGAAAAGTCATCGGCGGAAGCAAGCCAAACACCCAGGAGGAATAGGGTGGTAAAGGCGATTTTTTTCATCGCTTCTTCACTTGCATGCACGGAAAGGGCTAACCAGAGCAGCCGTTAATTATTGGTGCCAGCTGATGACAGCGTAGCATCTGGCCGAAATCCGCCCCATCTCGCTTTTTAGCCGACCTCGCGTCGTTATCTACTGCGAAGTACAATTCAGAATGATGCCGCTGGCGCTACGCGCTCATTGCGACATTGTTTAGTTCTCAAATCCTTTGGCTGCTTTATGTTGCGTTACCTTACTGCTGGCGAATCGCACGGCAAAGCTATTGTGGCTTTGATCGATGGTTTCCCGGCGGGACTGACGGTCGACACCGGGCCAATCGACGTGGAATTGAAGCGTCGCCAGGGCGGGTACGGTCGCGGCGGGCGGCAACGCATTGAAACCGATACGGTCGAGATTCTATCGGGCATTTGGCAGAACGTGACGCTGGGTAGTCCGATTGCGCTGGAGGTGATCAACAAGGATTACAAGCTGGAGCGGCTGGAAGATTTGGAGCGGCCGCGGCCTGGGCATGCGGATTTGGCGGGGTATTACAAGTACGGCCATATGGATTTACGGGACGTTCTGGAGCGGGCGAGTGCGCGTGAAACCACGGCGCGCGTGGCGGCGGGGGCCATCGCCCGGGCGCTGCTTGCGGAGCTGGGCATTGAGATTCTCAGCCATGTGACCCACCTGGGCGGCGTTGAGATTTCGAAAGAGGAACTGCCGCAAACATTTGAGCAATTGAAAGCACGTGTGGAAGAAAACGATCTGCGCGCGGGTGGCAGTGACAAAACGCTGGATGCCATCCGAAAAAAAATTGACACCGCGCGCAACGAAGGGACGACGCTGGGCGGGGAGATTGAAATCATCGCCGTGGGGTTGCCGCCGGGGTTGGGCAGCTATGTCCAGTGGGATCGCAAGCTGGATGGGCAGTTGGCGCAGGCGGTGATGAGCGTGCATGCGGTGAAAAGCGTGAGCATCGGCGCGGGGGATGAGGCGCATATTACGCCGGGCAAGGATTTCCACGA
>DASXPQ010000009.1:0-4708 GCA_036493575.1 Pirellulales bacterium | reverse complement strand
CGCCGCGCCCGACCGCGCCGCCGGCGATACCTTCACGTTGGAACATCTGCAAGCACAGCCTGCGCCCGAGGGGCCCGATTCCGACTTGGTGCGCATCGAATTCCACCGTGAAGTGTTCCGCTGGGCCGCCGACCAAATTCGCAAAGAATTTCGACCATTAACATGGAACTCTTTTTGGTTGACCGCCGTCGAGCAACAACCGATTGAGGAGGTAGCCCAACGCCTTGGCATTTCCGCCGGCGCCATTTATGCCTCGCGCAGCCGGATTATGCGGCGGCTGAAAGAGAAGGTCAGCGAGTTCGATGCGGACGAGGGAAACTAGTTGCGGATCATGTGGTACGAAAACGTGCTTGCAAAAAATACATATGTACACTATAAACGAAACTGCCACCGTGTGGAATTGAGTACGTTGCGATTGGTGCGCCCTGGGCTAGAAAAGCCATTGGGTTGGCACTTGATCGTTTCTTTTTTTCGGCCGAAAGCCCGATGGCTTTTTGCTGGATTGCGTGAAGCGATCCAGCCCCAGGCGCGCTTTTTTCGCGTTGCCGGCGTGGAGGTGCGCGCCGATCTCGCGGCGGGCAGCAAGCGCCTGGCAGCAATACATAGCCCGACTGTGTCAGTCGGTTCTGTGAGCTTGAGCAGGTGAGCAGGTGGTAGGGTGAGCACGTGACACTGGTCACGGAGACACCAGACAACCAGACAACCAGGCACCCAGACACCCGAAACGGAAGGCGGAAGGAGGAAGAAAATGCAGAATGAAGAATGCAGATTGCAGAATGCAGATTCACAAACTCAGATGCCCGAAACCAGAAACCCAGACCACCAGACACCCTGCCCGCAGGGCGCCCACCGTTTTTCACCGTTTTCGCACGGTTTTTTTCACCGTTTATTGTCCGTTTTTCACCGTTTTTACCGTTTTTGCAAACTTCTCACACTCAGCCACCCAAACACCTAAAGACCAGACACCCAGACACCAGACACTTGAATACTTTGAAAACTGCCTTGTCAGATTTTCGCCGCTCGTGTGTGTAATCTAATAGCCCCAAGAACCGATCAGCGATGAGCCAACCAAAAAACACCTGCGACCTGCGCCGCATCGAGCAATGCCTTGGCGATGCGCTCAGCGACGACGAGCAAGCCGCCTTCGAAGCCCACTTGGAAGTCTGCCCGCGCTGCCGCGAAGCGCTGGAGACGAGCGCTGCCCAGCCCGACGATTGGCAGCGGGCGCGCGACTTTCTCAGTTCAACATCAAATCTTCCGCTCTACCCCGATAAGAACGAATCTTCGTCGGTCGATGCGAAGCCGACTCAGAACCCTCTCCCCTTGGGAGAGGGCAGGGTGAGGGTGCAGGGGATTCAGAACAGACACCCTCACCCCAACCCTCTCCCAGTGGGAGAGGGAGCAGGCGACGCCACTGAGTTAAAGTTTCACTCGCGCTCCGAAACGCCGGAAAGCGATGCGGTGGAAATGAACTTGCGCGAATCGGTCGATGGCGTGCTCACCGCGCTTGCGCCAACCGACGATCCGCGGATGTTGGGCCGCCTGGGTGGTTACGAAATCGCCGGCGTCGTCGGCCGCGGCGGCATGGGCGTGGTACTTAAGGCGCTCGATCCGTCGTTGAATCGCTATGTCGCCATCAAAGTACTGGCGCCACAATTAGCCACCAGCGGCGCGGCAAGGCAACGTTTTGCCCGCGAGGCCCGGGCCGCCGCCTCGGTAGTTCACGAAAACGTGGTGGCCATTCATGCGGTGGCCGATGGGGGCGTACTGCCCTATTTCGTTATGCCTTACTTACGCGGCGCTTCGTTGCAAAAGCGGATCGACGCCAATGGCCCGTTGGGAATCTCCGAAATCTTGCGGGTCGGAATTCAAATTGCTTCCGGCTTGGCTGCCGCCCATGCGCAAGGATTGGTCCATCGCGACATCAAGCCGGCCAACATTTTGCTGGAAGATGGCGTCGAGCGATTGAAGATTACCGACTTCGGCTTGGCCCGCGCCGCCGACGACGCCAGCCTGACACGCACCGGCGTAATCGCGGGCACACCGCAATTCATGAGCCCGGAACAAGCGCGCGGCGAAGGCGTGGATACCCGCAGCGATTTATTCAGCCTCGGCAGCGTGATGTATGCAATGTGCACTGGCCGGCCGCCGTTCCGCTCGGAAACCAGCTACGGCACGTTGCAGCGGATTTGCGAA
This sequence comes from Pirellulales bacterium, assembly GCA_036493575.1. Lineage (GTDB taxonomy): Bacteria > Planctomycetota > Planctomycetia > Pirellulales > JADZDJ01 > DATJYL01. Next base: position 2,512 of record DASXPQ010000009.1, on the reverse strand, counting down.
TCGCAACCGCGCAGCATTCGCGAAAGCAATCCGGAAATTCCGGAATGGTTGGCGGCCTTCATCGGCAAACTGCACGAGAAAGACCCCAACCAGCGCTTTCAAACCGCGCAGGAAATTGCGCAGCTCTTGGAACAATGCCTGGCCCATTTGCGGCAGCCCGACGCCGTGCCAATGCCGCAATCGGTCGTGGAATTAGCCGCTCTGAAAGAGAACGCGCACGATGTGCGGCGCGCCGTCTGGCTTTCTAGAAATACCCTACGCCTTCGGCGCGCCGCCTCGTTTTCTGTTTCCACACGCCAGCGAGCCGCCGCCACGCTGGTGGCTGCGATTGCGCTCATTCTAGTGCTGGGTTACGAAACTTACAACGGATTTGATAATCGGCAAGCGAATAACCCGAATCCGGCGGCGACATCGTCTCAATCTCAATCGTCGGTGGCATCGGCACCTGCCGCCGATGTCGGCCCGGCGCCTTCGTCTACAGTGGCGGCGATTCCTGTTCCAGTTGCTCCGCAGCCGATTGAAGCCGATCCCGACTACGGCTTGATGATGAGCATCGGTGCGCTGAAAGCCGACATTGCAAATTTGGAAAATCGAATTTCGGTTTTGGAACAAGCTGAACAGCCGGCCTGGGACCATCGACCAACATCAGACAATCAATCGACCTCAGAGCGAGAAGATCAAGAGCAAAATCAACAAGAACAACCCAAACCGTAGCTGATTTTGAAACCAATACACATCGTGCGCAAGCGGTGAAAAACGATCCAACCCCACACTTTTCCAGCCACTCACGAGGAGTCGAAAATCATGAGCAGGAAATTGCGTTCTATTGGCCCGCTAGCCCTGGCGGCAGCCGCCGCGCTCGGTTGGCAAACCACATTGTTTGCGGACGATCCGTTGCCGACCAATCCCGCAACACCGGCTCCCGCGATGACACCGGTTCCCGCAGTGGCGCCGGCAACTCCCGTGGCCGTACCCGTTCCGTCGACGGTGGGCCCTGCGGTGCCGTACCCAACTGCTCCTTCCATGCGACCGATCCCAAGCGCGGCACCTGGGATAAAGATAGACAAGCCCTCGACTTTCCAGTCCGACGATCAATCGAAGGGGAACAAGCTGCAAGTTTTCTCGTTGGAACATGCTGAAGCAACAGCGATGGCAAATCTGCTGAGTCAAATCGCTCCGACGTTGGCAAAATCCAAAAGTGGATTGGCAATCGCTGCGGATGGACGAACGAATCTAATCATTGTTACTGGCAAAGATGAAGATGTAGCTGCGATTGAAGCGCTGATTCAACGTTTGGATGTCGCAGCGCCAAAGCAGCAGGCTAACATCGTGAATTTTGAACGATTCTCGGGCGGCAATCCGGCGGCGCCTGCGTTCGGCGGGCAGGTTAGTGGATCGGCCGGCGATGGATCGAAGCCCGCACCCCGTCGTGCGGCGGTCGCCGCAGGTAGCGGCGGCTCGCAGCAAGGCGGCGGAATGATCAGCGGTTCGTCGGCTGGCGGCGGCGGCTTTGGCCGCAGCTCGTGGACAGGTGGCGGTGGATCAAGCAGCGGCTCGTCAACTGGCGGCGGCGGATTTGCTGGCATGGTAAACGGAGGTTCGCTCGTCACTAGCAGCGAATCATCGGATGCCTTGGAAAAGCGATTCCGTGACGCCGATGCGGCTTACAAGCAAGCGGAAGAGCAGTTCCAAAAAATGACCGAGTTGTTGAAGCAAGCCGACGACGGCTTGCGCAGTGCGGAAAATCCGAGCGCTGCGGAAAAAATTCATCAGCAGTACTTGAAGTTTTTTGAAGCGCAACGCGCCGCGGCCGACGGCTTGCGGCGTGCTAGCGAAGAACAGCGGCGAGCGGTGGAACAGCAGCGACGCGCTGTCGAAGCCAGAACGTTATCGCAAAACGCGTTTGGCCCACAACACATGGGACAGGCGAATAGTTTTACATGGTCGGCCGGTCCGCCATCGGAATCGCAGCAAAAGATCGACCAATTGGTGCAGCAGTATCAAGCAATAAAAGCAGATCCCGTGGATAAGGGTGGCGCCGATCTGAAACGAATCGACGCGCTGAAAGACGAACTGCGCAAAGCACTCGATAAACAATTCGATGAGCGCCAAAAATCGGAGAAAAGCGAAATCGAACAACTCCGCAAGCGGCTGGATCAACTGGAAAAAGAAATGTCGCAGCGGTCGGAAAATCGCCAATCGTGGGTGGACAAGCGCTTGGACGGTTTGCTGGCGGCATCACCTGCCAGCACAGCCGTTAGTGGAACGATCACCCTCAGCCCGTCAGGCGTTAGCACCTTGACCAGTTCCGGAAATGGTGTCATTACGATAAAGAGCGACGCGATCGAAATGAATGCGCCGGGTGAAACAACTCCAAGTTCGACTGAGCCCTCGGAGCATTCCGAGACGCGAACATTTCATCTCGTGCCACCAACACCGGTTCCCGATTCGGTGCCGAGCGATGGTCCATCGTCTCGTTAATTTCAGCAGGTTTCCGCGGGCGGTCGGGTCG
>DASXPQ010000008.1:0-6174 GCA_036493575.1 Pirellulales bacterium | reverse complement strand
TCGTGCCGCCGGACACGAGATTGTCGATTGCGGCGCTACCGCGCTACAGCCCGACGACGACTATCCCGATTTTGCACTCGCCGTCGCCGAAACAGTCCGCTCCGGCCGCGCCGAGCGGGGTGTGATTGTCTGCGGCAGTGGTGTGGGTGTGACCGTAGCCGCTAACAAAGTCCCAGGCATTCGTGCCTGCATGTGCCACGATACTTTTTCCGCCCGCCAAGGCGTGGAAGACGACTCCATGAATGTCCTCTGCCTGGGCGCCCGCGTCATCGGACCGGAGCTGGCTAGCGAAGTCATCAAGGCCTATTTGCCAGCACAGTTCTCCGGCGCGGTACGACATAAACGTCGCCTCGATAAAGTCAAAAAGATCGAAGCCGACGCCCTCGCCGGCCGCCTCGGCAATCCCTAATTAACGATTTAGCTCAGTTGATCGATAAGGCAGCACAACATAACGATCAGACGCTGTTGGCAGCGGCACTAAAGCATTTCGCCGCCGCCGTTCAGTTGCAACCTCGCGCTGCTGACTTTCGCAATGACTACGCCATGGCGTTGGGAGCAGCCGGACAAAACGATGACTCTTTGGCTCAACTAGAGGCAGGCTTCCAAGCAGACCTCAATCACTTGGGTGTCAGTTTTAACCTGACCAACGCTTATGCTCACCGGCAGCGCTGGGCCGAGGCTCTGGCTGTTGCGCGGCACGCTCTAAGTCTCGCGCAAGCCGAGGGGAATACTGAAATGATTGACAGGATTAATGATCAACTGCGCGCGCTGAACGAAATCCTGAATTCTGACAGCTCCCCCACTCCGTCGCAGCCTGATCGTCCAGCCGTTAAATCTTCACGACCGTAGCGACGGTGGCGACTGAATTCGCTCATCTATCTGTCGCAAACGCTGCTCAATGCAAGATTTGCGATGAATCAAAATCCCGGTTACCTCGCAGGGCCTGGATCGCTAAGATTACACGTGGCGGACGGTCGCGGGTCAGATTTCGCGGCTGATTTTTTCATATCACAACAGCCGCGGATGCTTCATCAATCATGACGACGCAGCTCGAACAGCAAGTCGGCAGCCTGAGCCTGGAATTTGTGGAAGGCTTGTTGGCCGAATATCTGCAAAATCCCGACAGCGTTCCACCGGACTGGCGCACGTACTTCGACGACATGGTCCGCAGCCAAGGGACCAGCTCCAACGGCGGCGTGCTTGCCAAAACGGACAACGGCAACGGTCACGGTGCCAGTCCTGTCGTCACCCAAATTGGACCGTCGTTTCAGCCGGCTAGTTTGTTCAGTCCACCGCGCATCGCCGAGGCCCGCGCCGCGGCGGCACATGCTTTTGTCGCACCAACGTCAATTCCGCCGGCTGCCGGCCACCCAATGCCCACCGCTCCTGACGCCGCCGCTGACCAATGGCATATGGCGGTGTTGCAAGATCGCGTTGACCAGTTGATCCGCGCCTACCGCGTCCGCGGTCACTTGGTCGCGCAGCTCGATCCCCTCGGCTTTCCCCGTCCCGAATTGCCCGAATTGGACCCAGCCTTCTATGGCTTCACCGAAGCCGATTTGAATCGCGAATTTTCCACCGCCACCATTGAAGGTCCGCAGTCGATGACGCTACGCCGCATTATCGAGCGGTTGAAAAACACTTACTGCCGCAGCATCGGTGTGCAGTTCATGCACATGGACGATTTAAAAGTCCGCCAATGGCTGCAGGACCGCATGGAAGGCACCGAAAACCGCCGCACCCTCACCCGCAAGGAGCAACTGCGAATTCTCAATGGCCTGACCAGCGCCACGGTGTTTGAAGAATTCATTCAGCGCCGTTTCCTGGGCGCCAAAAGCTTTTCGCTGGAGGGAGCCGAAACACTGATTCCGCTGTTGGAAATGTCCATCGAACGTGCGGGCGAACATAAAGTGGAAGAAGTCGTGCTTGCCATGGCCCATCGAGGCCGGCTGAACGTGCTGGTCAACGTGATGGGTAAAAGCGCGCAACAAGTTTTCCGCGAATTTGCCGACATCGATCCCGAATTGCACATCGGCCGGGGCGATGTGAAATACCACCTTGGCCATTCGACCGATATTAAAACCGTTAGCGGCCAGCGGATCCACGTCTCACTCTGTTTCAACCCCAGCCATCTGGAGTTCGTCGACCCCGTCGCCATGGGCCGCGTTCGCGCCAAGCAAGATCGCGCGGAAGATCACGAGCGTCGCCGCGGCATGCTGTTGCTGATTCACGGCGATGCCGCGTTCGCCGGCGAGGGCATCATTCAAGAAACGCTCAACCTCAGTCAATTGGAAGCGTACGAAATCGGCGGCACGCTGCACGTGGTCCTCAACAATCAGATCGGTTTTACCACCGGTCCGGCTGAAGGTCGCAGTACCACCTACGCCACCGACGTAGCCAAAATGCTGCAAATCCCGATCTTTCATGTGAACGGAGAAGACCCGGAAGCTGTCGCTCAAGTTACACGTCTGGCAATGGATTTCCGCCGCGAATTTCAGCGCGATGTCGTCGTCGATATGTACTGCTACCGCCGCCGCGGCCACAACGAAGCCGACGAGCCGCAATTCACGCAGCCGCTGTTGTATCAGGCCATCGAACGCCGCAAAAACGTGCGCGAAGGCTACCTAGATCACTTGCTCAAACTCGGCGGCATTGAACGCGAGGCTGCCGACCACATTGCCGACCAATTGCGCGAACAGCTCGATCAGGAACTTTCCCTCGCTAAAAGCGACGAATTTGTTCATCGTCCAGATATGGCCAGCTTTTGGGCCTTTTACATCGGCGGCCGCGAACGCGAAGCCGCCGAAGTCGAAACCGATATGAAGAAGGAGCAGCTCATCGACCTCTTGGGTACGCTCTCCCAAGTCCCCCGCACTTTTAACCCGCATCCCAAGATTAAACGTTGGCTCGACAACCGCCGCGAAATGCTCGACAGTACCCGTCCCATCGATTGGTCCGCCGCCGAAGCGCTAGCCATCGGCAGTCTAGCCGTACAAAAACTGCGCGTCCGCATTAGCGGTCAAGATACTGAGCGCGGCACGTTCAGCCACCGCCATGCGGTTTTGCACGATGTCACCACTGGCCAACGCTACATGCCGCTGGCCAATTTAACCTTCGACCAGGCACCTGTCGAAATCTACAACAGTCCGCTTTCCGAAGCCGGCGTTCTAGGCTTTGAATACGGTTACAGTCTCGATTGCCCCGATGGCCTCGTGATGTGGGAAGCGCAGTTCGGCGACTTCGTCAACGCGGCCCAGGTCATCATCGACCAATTTATCGTAAGCGCGGAAGATAAATGGCGCCGACTGAGCGGCGTCGTGCTGCTGCTTCCGCACAGCTTCGAAGGCATGGGTCCAGAACACTCTAGCGCACGTTTGGAACGGTTCCTGGCGCTTGCCGCCAAAGACAACATTCAAGTTGCCAATTTGACGACCCCGGCACAACTTTTCCACTGCCTGCGGCGCCAAGTCCTTCGTGTCTGGCGCAAACCGCTCGTGCTAATGACGCCCAAAAGCCTGCTACGGCATGCCCAGTGCGTTAGCCCGCTCGACGAACTCGCGCAAGGAAAATTCCATCGAGTGCTGCCCGATGTCTCGCCGCCCGGTCAAAGCACAGTCGATCGCATTCTGCTTTGCTCCGGAAAAATCTATTACGAGCTCGACCAAAAGCGCCACCAATTGAACAAACACAACGTGGCTATTTTACGCATGGAACAATTATATCCACTCCCCAAAGAACCACTGAAAGCGGCGCTAGCCAATTATGCCGAAGGCACACCCGCGTTCTGGATTCAAGAAGAACCCGAAAACATGGGCGCATGGCGGTATCTCAAAATTCACCTTGGCGAGCGACTTTTCGATCGCTTTCCCTTCGCTGGTATTTATCGCCAAAGCGCCGCCAGCCCAGCCACCGGCAGCCACAGCAGCCACAAGTTGGAACAGGAAGAACTCCTCGCCCGCGCCATTGGAGAGTGACGGCGCCAGTGAGGCATCCAGGCATCCAGTGTTCCTCGCCAGCCTTTGCAGCCGTGCGGCCTTCTGTTACCTTCGAGAGATCATTCACCTAGCAGTTCAATCGGCCATGCCCCTGGAATTAAAAGTACCGTCCGTCGGCGAATCCATCACCGAGGTGCAAATCGCCCAGTGGCGAAAGCAGGTGGGCCAATCGGTCGAAAAAGACGAAAACCTCGTCGAAATCGAAAGCGACAAAGCCACGGTCGATATGCCCGCTCCAGTCGCCGGCACTCTCACGCAAATTCTAAAACAGGCCGGCGAAAAGGCGCAGGTCGGCGAAGTCATCGGCTACATGACCGCCGGCGCCGAGGCCTCCACCACCGATAAACCGAAACCTACAGCCACATCTCCCGCCGCCCCGGCTGCTGCCCCTCATCCGGAATTTACTACTGCATCTCGCGTTATGCCGGCTGCGGAACGGCTCATGGCGGAACAGAAAATTCCTGCCGACGCAGTCAATGCCACCGGCCCCGGCGGCCGCATCCTCAAAGAGGATGTACAGCGTGCCGTTGAGCAACGTGGAATTAATGAGCGCGCCGCGCAAGAAACGGCGCCTGTGAGTGCAGCAACCGCCACTGCACAAAGCCCACATGCGCCGCCGCCAATTGAGCCGCCCCAGCCGCAAGCGCGCTCTGAAATAGTCCCCGCCGACTTAGCCCGCGGCTCCGTCAAGTCCAATCCGCTGGCCACCGGCTATCCGCGTGAGGAAGAGCTGGTCGTAATGAGCCCAATCCGCCGCCGCATTGCCCAGCGGCTGGTCGAAGCGCAGCAATCTGCTGCGCTGCTCACCACGTTCAATGAAGTCGATATGAGCGCCGTCATCGCACTGCGAACCAAACACCGCGAACAGTACGAAAAACAGTATGGTGTCAAACTCGGCTTTATGTCGTTCTTTGTCAAAGCCGCGGTCGACGCCCTCAAGCACGTTCCGCAGCTTAATGCCGAAGTCCGCGACCCGCACATTGTGTATCACAACTATTACGACATCGGCATCGCCGTTGGTGGCGGTAAAGGTTTGGTCGTTCCCGTGCTGCGCAATGCGGAGTTCATGAGCTTTGCGGAAATCGAGCAAAAAATTCTCGATTTCGGCCGGCGCGCCAAGGAAAACAAACTGAAGGTGGAAGAACTGCAAGGCGGCACGTTCACCATTTCCAACGGCGGCGTGTACGGCTCTATGCTTTCCACGCCAATCGTTAATCCACCGCAGAGCGGCATTCTGGGTTTGCACGCCATTGAAGAGCGGCCGGCGGTTCGCGACGGGCAGGTGGTCGCGCGCCCCATGATGTATCTGGCCCTGACGTACGACCACCGGATTGTCGACGGCCGCGAAGCGGTCATGTTTCTCAAGCGCATCAAGGAAACCATCGAAGAACCTTCTCGCATGCTGCTGGAGATTTGAGCCGCGCTTGCTGCTTTGTTCGATTTTGAGTTTTCATGACCCAGCACGATCTTATTGTCATCGGGGGCGGACCGGGCGGATACACGGCGGCCATTCGGGCTGCGCAGCTGGGTCTGAACGCAGCTTGTGTGGAGCGCGAGCCGAAGTTGGGCGGCACGTGCTTGCGAATTGGTTGTATTCCCAGCAAGGCGATGTTGGAATCAAGCGAAAAATTCGCCGAAGCCAAACACAAGCTCGCCGAACATGGTGTGAAGGCGGCCAGCGTCGAGCTCGATTTGCCCACTATGCTCCGTCGCAAGGAGCAAGTGGTCGATACGCTTTGCAAAGGGGTGGATGGGTTATTTCGTAAGCATAAAATCACTCGCTATGTGGGTTATGGTCGTTTGGCTGGGCCTGGCCAGGTCGTCGTGACCGCCGACGATGGCGGCACGCAGCAACTGTCCGGGAAACATATTATTCTCGCGCCGGGGAGCAGGCCGGCGTTGCTGCCGGGCATCGAATTGCATTCCGATCGGGTCGGCACCAGTACCGAAGCGCTTTCGTTCGCCGAAGTGCCCAAGCATTTGGTCGTGGTCGGCGGTGGGTACATCGGCATGGAGCTCGGCTCGGTGTGGAATCGGCTGGGCGCCAAAGTCACGGTGCTGGAATTTCTCGATCGCATCTTGCCCGGCACCGATAGCGAACTGGCCGGCGAAGCGCTGAAGTTGTTTCAAAAGCAGGGAATCGAGTTCCGCCTGGGCAGCCGCGTCACTTCGGCCAAGT
>DASXPQ010000007.1:0-6793 GCA_036493575.1 Pirellulales bacterium | reverse complement strand
TCGCCAAGCGCGCCAGGGCATTCGAAATGCGTGTACTCGGTTACGATCCGTTTCTCAGCAAAGATCGCGCCGCGGAGATGGGCGTCGAACCAGTCGACAACATTCGTGATTTACTTTCTCGTATCGATTATCTCACCGTCCACACGCCGCTCACCGACGAAACCACAGGCATTGTGAACCATGAAACACTGCCTCTCTTGCGGACAGGAGTCCGTTTGATTAACTGCGCCCGAGGCGGAATTTACGATGAAGCGGCACTTGCAGAAGGATTGAAAGCCGGCCGCATTGCCGGCGTCGCCCTCGATGTTTTCGTCGACGAGCCTTGCACGAATAGTCCTTTGTTTGGCATGCCCGGGGTATTGTGCACGCCGCATTTGGGCGCCAGCACGGAAGAAGCTCAAGCGCAAGTGGCCGTTGAAGGCGTGGGTCTGCTAGTCGATTTTCTCACCACCGGCGCCATTCGCCATGCGGTGAACATGAGCCCGTTGGATCCAAAAACTCTTGAGGCATTGCGCGGCCACCTCGATCTCGCCTATCGCCTGGGCCGGCTGCTGGCCCAACTAGCCCACGGCAGTCCCAAGCGCTGCGAGATCCATTACCGCGGTGAAGTCGCCGGCAAAAATACAAAACTGCTCAGCGCCGCCTTTGCCTGTGGCCTGCTGGCATCGGCTCTGGTCGAAGACATCAACATCATCAACTCCGAAGTTCTCCTGCGCGAACGTGGAATTGAGCTGGTCGAACAATCGCGCCAAGTCCGCGGCGCATTCAACTCGCTAATCAGCGCCCAAGTGACGACTGACAGTGAATCCTGCCGCGCCGCCGGCACACTCTTTGGAAACAACATGCCCCGTCTTGTGCAAATCGACGGTCACCGACTGGAAGCCTATCTCGACGGCGTCTTATTGGTATTCACTCACATCGACGTCCCCGGCATTATTGGTCGGGTTGGTACCATTTTCGGCCAGCACCACGTCAATATCGCCCAAATGGCCGTCGGCCGAGGTGAACCCGGTGGAGCTGCTACGGGCGTGTTGAATCTCGATGGCGAGCCACCGGCTGCGGCCCTGAATGCCGTCCGTTCAGCCCCGGATATCAAGTCGGCAACGGTCGTCCAGCTCCCGCCAGCGGGCCAATTGCCTGGCTGGTTACAATGACGCCAAGCCTTATTCCGATGTGCTTCAGAGCACATCTTGCTTAGCGCCCAGTCCCGCCGTCAGATCCCCTACTGTCCGACCTTTCTCGCAAGATTTTGCCGTTTCTCTAAAGGGCAAACTTTCACATGCGCGCCCTTCGTGACCGATGTTTTCTTAGTCGGCCAGGTTCCCGCCACGTTCGGCCTACCTCTCGCCGTCCCGCCCATCGTTACTACCACCAAAACGCTTCCAAAGCTCACTATTCCATTATGTCGACTGTCATTTCTTCTGAAGACGATGGTCGGCAACAACGCCTCGACGATCGGTTCGAGCAAAAAGTTTCCTATGCATTGCGGCAAAGCCCGCATTTGCAATCTCGCAACTTACGGTTCGAAGCCAGCGAAGGGCGCGTTACCTTGCGCGGGCAGGTCAATTCCTGGTACCAAAAGCAAATGGCTCAGGAAACGTTACTGCGACTTGAAGGGATCGACCGCGTTGAGAACCAGCTTGAAGTTTGCTGGAGCTAGATTCCAGTCAGATCACGCGTGCATTCTTACATCTTGGCCGTACAAAATCAGCGCGGCGGCAATCGATGGTGCGAATCCATGACTGCATCGCTCCGGTTGTCGTAATTCGGCAAGCAGCCGTCTAAACGGCAAACGTGAAGCACCTCTTGGTTTTCCGGCGACAGTCGGCACAAGCGCAGCAGCCCACCATGCGAATGAATGCGCTTTGAGACTAGCACCAGTTGCGCGATCAAGATGCTCTGCAGCATCTCTACGCAATCTAGCTCTAAAACCAACCTATACGTAAAGCTTTGCTCTAATACCGACCAGATTTTATTCGCCAGCGACAAATCGTCTGTCCCATTCTCTTGTGCCGGACGTAGACGAATAAACATCCAATCTGGCCCGCGCTCCATCTCCATTTCCCAGCCGGACACAGCCCGTGCGGTGAGCATAATGCTCCCTCCCTTCCGCCTGAAAGAGATTGCCCAACGAAAAGTCCCCGCTCACCATCATAAGCGTTTCCGTTGACGATGCAATGTGAAATGATTTGGCGCTCCGCCAGATACTGCAATCCCTTCCGCTTCGTAACCCATGTGCGATAAGCAGAGCAATTTAGCTCACTCGATGAATAAATACTGTCGACGAATTGGCCAGCGGCGGCGTGTGGTTTGCCTTCGCATTCCTCCTTTCGCCTTTCTCCAGAGTTATGCCATAGAACCGCCCCCTTGCAGGTACATTCCGAATGGCGATACTGACCCTATAGTTCGCGTCCTGTCCATCTTTCACTGGTTTTCGCGCCTGCTAGCAACCACGAATCGCGAAATTTCCCTCTCAAAACAGCGAGGCCCCCATGGCACGTTCCGGAGCAGTTACGTTTAAAGGAAATCCGATGACTTTAGTCGGCGAGAATCCCAAGGTCGGTGCCGCCGCCCCAGATTTCACGCTGCACTATTTCGAAGGCGGCATGAAAACCATTAAGCCTGCCGATCTCAAAGGCAAGCCGACGCTGATCAGCGTGGTCCCGTCGTTGGACACCCCGGTATGCCAGGTGCAAACCAAAAAATTTAACGAGCAGTTAGGCGCACTGGGGGACCGGATCAATGCGGTCACCATCAGTTTGGATTTGCCATTCGCTCAAAATCGGTTTTGCGGCGCCGAAGGTATTAAGAACATGCGCATCGGCAGCGACTATCAAGATCGCAGCTTCGGCAAAAACTGGGGCATGCTGATCGACGAGCTCAAAATCCTGGCCCGTGGCGTCTTCGTGCTCGATAAAAACGGCAACGTAGTCTACGACCAAGTGGTCAAAGAAGTCACCGAAGAGCCCGACTACAGCACTGCGCTGGCCGCGCTGAAGTCGCAGCTTTAATTCGCGCCCCGCTGACGACGCCGCCGTTTCAAGCTCCCCAGAGCAAATCCCCCCAAACCCAACAGTGCCAGGCTGCTTGGTTCCGGCACTGAACTGGAACCACCCAGTCCCGCGATCAAACGACCAATCATGCTTTGCAGATCGGCGTTGTTCACTTCGCCGTCGCCGTTGACGTCGGCAATGGAGTCAAAATAAGTATCGTCGGTCAGGCGGTTCGTCGATCGAAAAGTCGTCAAATCGGCCAGCGCAGACTCTGCCGCTGCAATGTCGGCGGCAGTCAGATGACCGTCCAAATTAAAATCACCCAACACTGGTGTAAGAGTCAGCGCATAGCTGTTGTTCGAGCCGTCATAAGTGAAGGTGTATGACTTGCCATTAATGATGGCGGCATAATCACCGTAGTAGAACGCTTTGTCCGGCAAATTCGCCGGCAAAGTAATGGTGCCATCAGCATTGACTGTCGCGTGAACATCTGTGGTGTAGGAATCATGCAAAGCCTCATACGCCGTACCCGCGGCAGTGATGTTAAAATTCGAGTCGTACAAGACCGAACCCGCCGCTCCTGCATAGAGACCGGAGTAACCGTAAAAACCCCACAGCGTGAAACCTTTCATTTGGGGCGTACCGAACGCCAGCGTCATCGCCGTCGTCAGCGAGGTTGCCTCATCGGAAGCAGCCCCAACAGTTTCGCCAAATTCGGTAGTCTCCAGCGGCAGCCCTTGGGCCGATAGATTTTGCCACGTGGCATAAGCTCGCGCAGGATTCACCTGACTGCTCCCCGACCCCACTCCCGGGCTGTTGTAATATTCCGTGCCGATTCCGGACACCGCGCCACCCACTTTGCGAACCGATTCCACATGCTGCGAGTAGGTTTGCCCATAATTATCAGAATTGTTGTCCACAACGTTGTAATCGTTGGTGAATAGCTTTGTGGTGGCGCCGGCATTTGTCACGGCAGTTTGTACGCGGTTGTAAACGTCGGCTGCGAATTTAGCTCCGTTACCGGTACCTGCGGTCCCAGTGCCGTCATAAGCTGCAAGACCCGACATCACTTTCCAATAGTTTTGGCCCGTGGCAACGTTCGCGTTGGCGCCGGTATTGTAGCTTTCGTTGTACACGTCCATCTCGTCATACTCCTTCGCTCGAGCAACGCCAGTGATGCTGTCGTTACCACCCACGTAATTATTAATATGGGCCGTGATCCGGGTATTGATGGTATTCATCCAGCTTGTCGCCGTTGCCGCAACAGTGCTCCGGGCACGGCCGGTGGTAAAGTCGGCGGTGATATCGCTTGGCTGCTGGGACCCCCAAATTAAATTGTGCTGACGAACCCGCATACCATTGGGCGATTGCGCCGCGAAAGCCAGTAACGTATCAACCGCGAGTGCCCCGATGCCGTCACTCCCTTGCCATTTGCCGGCATTTTCGGGCGTGACGCTGTTAAAATCTTTTCTGAGTAAGGTGGAGTAGTTAGTTTGCAAGCTGGTCGGGTTCGAGTTGGAATTTAGCTTGAGATAGGAACTGAGAGTATCCGGCACTGCCGTACCCCATTTAAACGCGGAATTGACTTCTTTGATTTCGATCTGCGATCCAGTCGCCGCCCCCAGCACCGACACGTTTAAACTCCCTTTGCGATAGTTGCTAATGTATGTGTTCGCCGCGTTCATTGCGTCGGCAGATGCCGCGTTGAAATTAGACAACCAGCTGTCGTTGGCGAAAGTGGCGGTTGAGCCGCTCACTGTATTGACGCTAAGGCTATTGACTGTAAACGTTTGATTCGTGTTATTGTTGTAATCGCGCTGTACGTTCACGAAATATGTACCAGCGGGCAAAGTCACATTCGGCGTATCGTATGCCGTCGCCGAAGTGCTGTTAACGTTGAAGCCAAATTGCGAATTCGCCACGACAACGTTCATGTGTCCTGGCGAGGCAGTGCCCGTGGCATTTACGTCGAAACTGATTGTCGCGCCTCCGGTCGGCACAACCAGATAGGTGCCGACGGTGCCGGTTTGGCTCAAAGTGTTGCTCGACCCAACCGCTTTATAGGCCAAACTGCTCCCCGTCAATGATGTCTGCGACCACGCAGTGGTTGCCATTCCCCACAACGTGACGCCAAACAGCGCCACAAAAGAAAGCTGTCGCATGAACCTCTCCCCCTTAAATCAGAATATGTTCCCGTTCTGGTTCGGTGAACGTCAGCCTATGGGCTCACGCTCAAAGCGCGCGAAGGGACCGGACGAAAAAACAGAAACTCGCCACGGGTCCCCCCATCTGCACTTTGCTTGCGCGAATTGGAAAACCGATGCAGGGTTCTCCAATCAAAACTTGTGCGAAATTGCAGTCCCTGAATACGAACGCCGGACAGCCTTTCCGGCGGTTGCCCACTGTCGACCTAGCTTATCAGAATGCTATAGACAGGTCAACGATTCTGCCTAATTCCAGCGGGCCAAACGCACCTGTCGTCCACCCAACCCTCATAACGAGTGGCAACATAGTACGGCTGATCATTTAATTAGAAGCACTTCGATCTGCTTACGCGCAGCTTCTAGCGCAGCCGGCAATTTTTCCGGCGATTTACCACCCGCCTGAGCCATGTCGGGCTTGCCGCCGCCGCGGCCTCCAACAATTTCCGCAACCGAATTGATCCACTGGCCGGCACTCAAGCCGCGATCCACCAAATCGCGCGTGAGACCTGCAATAATTGTCACTTTATCTTCGGCTGGGCTGGCCAAGAGTATCGCGGCGGGGCTTATCTTCCGGCGAACTAGATCGACAAGTTCCCGCATGCCGCCAGCTTCAACTCCGGGCGTCTCGGCGATTATCACGCTCACCCCGCGAATCTTTGTGGCTTCTTCGATGAGCTTCTCCGGCGTCACGCCTCCGGCCTTCGGTCCGGCCGCCAGTTGCTTTTTCAAGTCGCGCACTTCCTTGGCGAGCGCCGTCACCCGTTGTGGCACTTCATTCTGTGGCACACGTAGCGCAACTGCAACCTCGGCCAGGACGTGCTGATCTTCTCGCGTTTGCTTTAGCGCCCTCTGCCCCGTCAACGCCACAATTCGACGCGTGCCAGCCGAGACGCTCTCCTCGTGCGCGATTCGAAACAGTCCAATTTGCCCGGTGCTTTCAACGTGCGTTCCGCCGCACAACTCCTTGCTAAAATTTCCCATGCTCACCATCCGCACAACATCGGGATATTTCTCGCCAAACAGCATCATGGCTTCCGCCAGCCGTGCTTCGGCAATGGGTAGCAACTTCGAACTGACTGGCTCTGCAGCCAGCACCCGGCGGTTCACTTCGTCTTCAATTTTCGCCAGAGTCTCCCGATCAACCGCTGACGGATTGGCAAAATCGAACCGCAGCCAATCGTCGTCGACCTTGGAGCCCTGTTGCTGCGCATGCTTGCCCAAGTATTTCTGCAATGCATGGTGCAGCACATGCGTCGCCGAATGCGCCCGGCGAATTCCGTTACGTCGCTCGACATTAACTTTGGCTGTCACGGCCAGACCTAGTTTCAAACCACCCTGGCGCAAATGGCCGCGATGCAGAATGAAACCCTTTTCCTTTTGCGTATCGATCACTTCAAATTGGAGGCCCGCGCCAACAATTTCTCCGGTATCGCCTACCTGTCCACCCGATTCGCCGTAAAACGGCGTTTGATTCAGTACCACCGTCACCGGTTCCTCGTGCCCCACCTCCTGCAGGACCTCGCACAAATGCCCCTGCGCAATAATGCCCACCACTGTGCCGGCCGCCTCCGTGGTTTCATAGCCCAAAAACTTCGT
>DASXPQ010000006.1:0-7933 GCA_036493575.1 Pirellulales bacterium | reverse complement strand
CCTGGGATATGAAACACGTCGTCGCCAAACTAGCAGCCAACGGCGGCCAAAACATTTTGCTTACTGAACGCGGAACATTCTTCGGCTACGGTCGTCTAGTGAACGACATGCGTGCCATTCCCGAGATGCAATCGCTCGGCGTCCCGGTAGTGTTCGACGCAACCCACAGCGTCCAGGAACGGAGCGGCTTGGGCGGCGCCACCGGCGGCAATCGGGCAATGGTTGAGCCACTGGCCCGAGCGGCCACTGCCATTGGCGCGGATGGATTGTTTTTTGAAACACACCCCAATCCCGACCAATCGCCTAGCGACGGACCCAATATGGTGCCCCTCGATCAATTCGCCGGACTACTCCGGCGGCTGCTGCGCATTCGCGAGTCTGTGGAGCGACTCTCGTGAATCGCCAATCTCCTCGCACAACTACTGACTCTCGCGCCGCGGCAATTTCGCTCTTTGCCGTGTTGTTATCGTCGGCCGTACCGTCGATGTTCGGCTGTCGCCCCGCGCTGGAAAAGTCCAGCGGCAGTTCTGGCTCGATTTCAAGCAGCGCCGGCGGCGAACAATCGCAGTATCGCAACGAACTTTTGCAAAGCGCCATCGGCTTGTTGAATTCCCCGGAGCAATTCGACGACGACGCTCAAGGCGCCACCCAGCTGGTGGAACGACTTAACCAATGGCGTCGCTTGTCTCATGGCGCGCCGGCGGCAGGCGCCGAAGATTCGAAACCGGGAAAATCCGATTCCAATCTCGAAAGCGACGCCGCGAAACCCGCAGCCGATAACCAGAATTCGACCGATCTCACCCAGGACAACGCTCTGCTATCCACGCTGCCGGAAAGTCTGCTCAAAATGCGCGTCATGCGGCACTTAAACGATGAAGTGTTCGATCCGTCGTACGACGGCTTTTTTCTGCGCGAGGCCGCTTTGCTGCGCGACATAGCCAATCATGTCGAATCACAAAATCTCGACGATGTTTCCGTGGCCGAAGTATTGTTCGATTGGACTGTGCGAAATATTCAAATCGCTCCGCAGCCCGCAGCCGACGCTCCTGCCGATGAACAATGGCGCGCTCTGCATCTGCCGGAGGAAATCGCGTACTACGGCGAGGGCACTCCGCTTGGTCGCGCCTGGGTGTTTATGCTGCTTGCCCGTCAGCGCGGCTTGGAGGTGGTCTTGCTGGCCACACCCGATCCCCACAATCCCGATCAACTCCGTCCCTGGGCAACAGCGCTGCTAAGCGGCGGCGAGCTGTATCTGTTCGATCCGACGTATGGTTTGCCGATTCCTGGTCCTGGCGGAAAGGGCGTCGCCACACTCGCCCAGGCAGCCTCCGACGCCGCCATTCTGCGACAAATGGATATTCCCGGTGACCGTATCTACCCGCGCAAAGCGGCCGATCTGCAAAAAGTGACCGCACTTCTCGAGGCCTCACCGGGCTACCTTGCGCCGCGCATGAAAATGTTGCAGTCGCAATTCACAGGTCACGATCGCCTGGTCCTTAGCACTTCTCCCACGGAATTAGCCGCCGCGCTTCGGGGCATCCAGCACGTCGACCAAATCAGGCTTTGGACTCAGCCGTTTGAAATCTTAGAACAACGCCGCACCCTTTCGCCGCAGCTGCAACAGGCCGCGGCGCTGGAACGGTTGCCGTTCACCATTCCCGCCGATCCGGAGCAAGCCAAAAAGCAAGATTCAGAAAATCCTCATCGCCGGGAGCACACAGTACTGCCGCTTCGCTTGGGCCGACTGCTGCAACTCCGCGGCTTGTTTGGGACTTCCGATCGACAGCGTCCCGGCGCCCAGCAAGCAATAGATCTCAGCGAGGTCATGGAAAACGGTGCCAAATACTATTACCTTCGCGCCCTCCCCACGCAGGATCAGTTGGACGAAATCGCACGCCTGGTGCGCAATCACGTGGAAATCACTCCCGGCCGCAGTCTGAGTAATGAATTCCTGACAGCCTTCCAGCGGAAGCGAGACGACGCCGCGTACTGGCTCGGCATTGTCGCTTTCGCTGAAGGCGATCTCACCACCGCCGCTCAGTTTTTCGGGCTGATGACGCTCGATGCCTATCCCAACGGTCCTTGGACCAACGGTGCCCGTTACAACCTCGCCCGCTGCTACGAAACGCAAGGTAAACTTCCCGAGGCCATCAAATTGTACGAGGCCGACAAATCGCCCCAGCGCTACGGCAACCGCCTGCGCGCCGCCCGGCTGAAAGAAACCTCAAGCAGCCTACCAGCAAATTCCAGCAGCCCGCCGGCACAAAAGTCGGTCCTCAAAAAATAGGCCGGCCGCCGGTAGTGGTACGCCGCCGCCCTTGCCGCCGCGCCGTCCGTACGGTACGATTTGAGGTTCGACGTTTTTCAATCCTCGCGGCCTGTACACGCCAGGCTGCATTGCGGCGTTGCCTGAGAAAACCGCTGTCTGCGGTGAGCCAGCAACCAACGCCAGGACAGGCAATCATGAAAAAAGACATCCATCCCAAATACATGACCACCGTAGTCCGCTGTGGCTGCGGCAATACTTTCAACACCCGCAGCACGGTTCCAGAAATGAAGGTCGACATTTGCAACGTCTGCCATCCGTTTTATACCGGCAAGCTAAAGTTCATCGATACCGCCGGGCGGATCGAAAAATTCAAGAGCAAATTCGCCGGCTCCGGCTACGCCAGTCTGCAAAAGAAAAAGAAGAAAGAATCGCCTGAGCCTGCTGCCGCCGAATCATAGCGGCCTTTCTTTAATCCGCTGGCGTTTGATACGCTCATGCCTAGGGGTTCCCTCCCCTGAGCTTCCCATGTTTTGTTTGTTTGATTCTGTGGCTGCACCATGCGCGAAATGCTCGATGAAAAACTGGCCCGGTTTATCGAACTGGAACGGCAGCTATCCGATCCAGAGGTCTTGGCCAATTCCGCGCGCGTGGGAGTCATTGCCCGCGAGCATGGCACGCTAGCCAAGCTGGCCACCAAATATCGCCGTTTCAAAGATCTGAATCAGCAAATTGCCGAAGTCAACGAAATGATCAAGAGCGGCGATGCCGACATGCGCGAACTCGCTGAGTCCGAACTTCCCACTTTGCGCGAGGATCGCGAAAAACTCTGGGATGAACTCTTAGACATGACCCTCGGCGGCGAAGATGCCAACCGTAACCGCTGTGTCATGGAAATTCGCGCCGGCACTGGCGGCGAAGAGGCCGCTCTGTTTGCCCGCGACTTGTACGATATGTATAAGCACTACTGCGAAGACCACGGCTGGAAACTCGAGCTGCTCGATATGAACCCGACGGAACTGGGTGGCTTCAAGGAAATCATCTTGGGCATCGATGGCGACGCTGCCTTCCGGCATTTACAGTATGAAAGCGGCGGCCACCGCGTCCAGCGTGTTCCCGAAACAGAAGCCAAAGGCCGCGTTCAAACTTCGGTTGCCACCGTTGCAGTCCTCGCCGAACCCGAAGATGTGGAAATCAACATCAAGCCGGAAGACTATCGGCTCGATTTGTTTTGCGCCAGCGGCCCCGGCGGGCAGCACGTCAACAAAACACAATCGGCCGTGCGCCTCACGCATTTGGAAAGCGGACTTGTCGTGCAATGCCAGGACGAAAAAAGCCAGCACAAAAATAAAGCCAAGGCCCTGCGCGTCCTCAAAACCAGGCTTTACGAGCACAAGCGCGAGCAGGAGCACGCCAAGCGCTCCGAACACCGTCGCACGCTGGTCGGCTCCGGTGATCGCAGCCAGAAAATACGCACCTATAATTTTCCCGAAAATCGCCTGACCGACCATCGCATCGGCTTGTCTCTCTATAAGTTGGACATCATTATGTCCGGCAAGCTCGATCCAGTTATCGAAGCTCTCTTAGATCATGATCGCCAAGAGCAACGCCAACTGATGGGCACAGTCGAATGACAAACAGCCCCTAAGGCCGCGGCCATGTCTCAAGCGGAAACCTGGACCATCGGCCGGCTGCTCACCTGGACCACCGACTATCTGAAGCAGCACGGCTCCGATTCGCCGCGCCTGGATGCCGAAGTGCTGCTGGCCACGGCCCGCAACTCCAGCCGCATCGATTTATACACCGCCTTCGCCGACGTTGCCGACGAGCAAACCCGCACCGCCTTTCGCGAGCTGGTCCGCCGCCGCGCCGAAGGCATGCCCGTCGCCTATCTGGTTGGCAAGCGCGAATTTCTCTCTCTCTCGTTCCGTGTCACCCCCGATGTTCTGATTCCACGGCCGGAGACAGAACTCCTAGTTGTCCGCTTACTCGATTTGGCAAAACAGGGCATCGCAGTGCCACGACCGCCAGCAAGCGGAGTACTCCGCATCGCCGACGTCGGCACTGGCAGCGGCATCATCGCCATTTGCGTCGCCAAACACTTGCCCGATGCGGAGATTACAGCCATCGATTCCAGCGCTGCCGCACTGGCGGTAGCGCAGCAAAATGCAGCCCAGCACAATGTGGCCGACTGCATCGAATTCATCGAAAGCGATTTGCTATCAGCGCTTCCACCTGAACAAAAACTTAACATCATCGCCAGCAATCCGCCGTATGTCAGCCAGGCCGAATTTGCTACACTTCTCCCCTCGATCCGAAACTTTGAACCGCAGCAAGCGTTATTGGCCGGACCGCGCGGCACCGAAGTGATCGAGCGGCTCCTGCCGCAAGCGGCCCTGCACTTGGAGCCCGACGGTTGGCTGCTGTTGGAAGTGAGCCCCATGATCGAGCCGGTCGTGCGTGAAATCATCACCAACCACGGCGACTTTGAATTGAATCCCACCCTCAAAGATTCCGCCGGTCACCCGCGGATCGTGCAAGCCAAAAAATCATAAAGCCGGCGATGGCATCGCCGGTCTCGCCAACATTTGCCAGGGAAGGCATTTCATGATTGACGACAATAACACGGACGTTATTTCCATCCACGGCGCGCGCCCACTGCGTGGCGTCGTCACCGCCGCCGGTTCCAAAAACGCCAGCTTGCCGATCATGGCCGCCAGCATCTTGGCCGACGAGCCCGTCATACTCACCGGCGTTCCCGAGGTCACCGATGTCAATACGCTGGCCTTGGTCCTCGGGCATTTAGGCGTCGAAGTCAAACGCCAAACCAGCGGCGCTCTACATATCAGCACGATCAATCCACAGCCCGTCACCGCTAGCGCCGAGCTAGTCGACCAGATGCGCGCCAGCTTTTGCGTGCTTGGTCCACTGTTAGCCCGACGGGGCAGGGCAGTGGTCGCGCTCCCCGGCGGCTGTCAGATTGGGCCTCGGCCTCTCGATCTCCATTTACAAGGCCTGTCGGCTTTGGGCGCCGACATTCGGATTGACCATGGCTACGTCATCGCCTCCGCTAAGTCGTTGCATGGCGCCGAAATGAATCTGTCAGGCTTGAGTGGTCCCACGGTTACGGGTACCGCCAATATTTTGATGGCCGCCGTTTTGGCGCGTGGCGAAACCACCATTCACGGAGCTGCCCGCGAGCCAGAAATTGTCAACCTCGGCGAGTTTTTGATTTCGCTCGGCGCTCGCATTGAAGGATTAGGCACCTCCACCTTGCACATCCGCGGCGTCGCCCAGCTCGGTGGCACAGGCGCCACGGTCCATCGCATCATTCCCGATCGCATTGAAACCAGCACGTTGCTATTGGCCGGGGCCGTCACCGGTGGCGACGTCACCGTCCGTGGTTGCCGCTCTGATGATCTCGACGCCGCGCTGGCTGTGCTCCACGACGCCGGCATCATGGTCGATACCGGCCGCGATTGGGTCCGCGCTGCCAGCGCCGACCGACCGTTGTCTTTCCATTTCTGCGCGCTTCCGCATCCCGGCGTGCCCACCGATTTGCAGCCGCAGTTCACCGCCTTGGCCGCCATCGCCGACGGTGCCAGCACCATCGGCGACCGCGTTTTCCCACACCGCTTTGCCCACGTCGACAGCCTGAATTGCATGGGAGCTCAAATCGAACAATCCCGCGGGTCCGTCACCGTCACCGGTATCGATCAATTGCGTGGCGCCGACGTCACCGCCACAGACCTGCGCACCGGCGCAGCCCTGGTCTTGGCCGGTCTGTCATCCCCTGGCTACACTAGAATCAGCAACACCCACCACCTCCGCCGCGGGTATGAACGACTGACCGAAAAACTGCGTTTCCTGGGCGCAAACGTCGAAGGTCCTGGTAACGCACGCTATAATACTGATGAACTGGTGGCTGCTGGTAACATTCACGACAAAATGGCTTCAACATGAAGTCGAATCTGGCACTAAATACGACGGAAATCGCGGCTCTTGAATCTAGCGATCTGGACCGAATTCGCAAAATGTCGCTCAGCGAACGGGGAGAGTTGCTATCCTTAGCCTGCCGTGGTGCCGCACGTTTGGAAGCCAGCCGAATCAAAATGGGCTTGCCGTCGCCTGAGCCTGCACCGTGGCCACCTTCGACCTGGGCTTTTCTCGCGGAGTGCGCCCGCCGTGCCAGACAGCAGTAATTCTCCGCCCGACGCCGTTCAGGTCGCAGAACATCTGGCCGCTGCAATCGCCAACACCGGCTGCGATTATGCCTTTGGCGGCGCAATCGCATTGGGTTTCTGGTCCGAGCCCCGCGGTACGCTCGATGTCGACATCACTCTATTCATGCCTCCCAAACAGCCGACCGCCTGCGTGCGATTGCTGCAATCATTGGGCTGCGAATTACCAGCAAAGCATGCCGTCCAATCGTTAACCGAGCATGGTTTTTGCCAGGCTGAATTCGAGGGCCGACGACTCGATGTTTTTCTGCCGACAACCCCGTTTTACCAGCAAGCCCGTGAGCGTCGACAAAAAGTTGAACTGGGACAGCAGTCGATTCAAATTTGGGACGCGGAAACCCTTTGTGTGTTCAAAATGATGTTCTTCCGTCGCAAGGATGTCGCCGATCTTGAGCAGTTACTTCGTGTTCAAAGCAACCTGGACCATAACTGGGTCCTCCAGCAGTTGACCCAAATCTACGGTCCCCACGATCCGCGCATTGCTCAATGGCAAGAACTGGTCAGTGAACGAAAATAAGCCGCCGCCAAATTACTCCGGCACATAAAAGCTCAGATGCAGCTCCGCATGGCGCAAGTGCAGCTGATCCCACTCCTCGCGCGTCATCGCACCAAACACCGGACTGGGCGCCCGATTAGGTTTACGAGTCAGCCGCTCAATGTTTTTCCGCAGCGCGTTCAAACCCTCTTCCGTCGAAATCGGCTCCAGCGGCAACAAATCCCTCGTCGCTTGCTGCGGGAGTTGGAAACCTGGCTTCATGGGCCCGCGCAGCAACCCCTTCTTAATCAGCGGCGCAAGCAGTCGAATGTAAAACGGCGCACGGAATTCAGCGCCGTCCAGCGACATCTTCATCGCGCCGGCCATGTGCGCCAGCGCATATCCCAGTGGCCAATTTCCTAACTGTCGTACCTGCCCCGCAGCCAACCGCTCAGCGTCCTTCTGGACTTCCGACAGTGTGCTAAAGTGCAATTCCCGCCGGCCTTGTACCCTTTTGGTATTGATACGACCTTGCTTTTGAACCGTCTCTGTCGATGCGCTCATGATCAAATCCTCGCTCAAAAGACCTGCCCAATGAACCGTCTCATCAGTTGAGTATATCTCTCCCGCTATTATTCGCCACGGGCAAGTTCTCCGCGAAACGTCTGCACATCTAGATGGCCCGAATCAATGGTCACGGTGACGGCCCCGCATTCCGCAGTATTCAACACCCTGGCGCCGTGCGACTGAAAAATCGGTCCCGCAATCCTCCCGTCGGTGTTGCTCCCGCAAATAATGGCCCACTTCGGAGTCGACCAAATGGCAAAAGCATCCGGCTCGCTATACGAACTGCCATGATGCGGCGCCTGCACCACGTCGCACGCCAGCCGCTCGCCGTTCATCACCATGTCGATCCCCGGCGGAGCTAAATCGCCCGCGAGCAAAATCCGT
>DASXPQ010000005.1:0-3315 GCA_036493575.1 Pirellulales bacterium | reverse complement strand
ACCCATTATGCGGCCAACAATCCGGGAGTGCGCGAGCACCTAGTTTTGTTGCAGCGGCAGGCAGCCGGAAACGACAATATTGTGGCCGAAGGACGCGATCAAGGAACGGTGGTGTTCCCAAACGCCTTGTGCAAAATATTCCTCACCGCCAGTCCAGAAGAACGCGCCCGCCGGCGGTTGCTTGATCTGCAAGCCCGAGGTGAAAAGCTATCGTTGGAAGATGTGCTCCGCCAACAAACCGAGCGCGACCACAGCGATCGCACCCGCAGCGTGGGGCCCCTGATTGCTGCCCCCGACGCTATCCGCTTTTCCACCGACGGACTGACCGAACAGCAAGTTGTCGACCGCTTGGAAGCAATTGTTCGGGAAAAAATGCACTCCGCTTCCAAGAGAAC
Source organism: Pirellulales bacterium (assembly GCA_036493575.1). Lineage (GTDB taxonomy): Bacteria > Planctomycetota > Planctomycetia > Pirellulales > JADZDJ01 > DATJYL01. Next base: position 2,920 of record DASXPQ010000005.1, on the reverse strand, counting down.
CAAAGCAGAATAACGAAGTATGCTTATCTAGCATTCCTGCCTACCGCCTTCTGCTTACCGCATACCGCCTACTGCCCGCCATGGCCCAACGTTCGCTCCCCAAACGTCTCTGGTACGATTTCCTGCGCGTCGTGTTTCGTTTGTTGTGCGTGGTGCTGTTTCGCATTCGGGTGTTCAATCGGCGATTGATACCGCACTCTGGCGGCGCGCTGGTGATCTCGAATCATCAAAGCCATCTCGATCCAATTCTCGTCGGCCTGGCTTTCGATCGACGGTTGAATTATGTGGCGCGCGATACGCTATTTTGGTTCGCGCCGTTCCGCTGGCTCATTAAATCGCTCGATGCTATTCCCATCGATCGCGAAGGCATCGGCCTGGGCGGCTTGAAAGAAAGTTTGCGGCGACTGAAGGCCGGCGAAATGCTGCTGATCTTTCCCGAGGGAACCCGCACGCGCGATGGTAACGTCGGCCAATTGAAGCCCGGCTTTTTGGCGCTAGCCCGACGTTCTAAAGTGCCGGTGCTGCCGGTGGCTGTCGACGGCGCATTCGATTCATGGCCCAAGTGGAATTTGCTTCCTGGGTTGGCGGTGATCCACGTTCGCTTTGCCCAGCCGCTGTCATCCGCGGAAGTGTCGCAGCTCGATGATGAGGTCCTACTGGCTGAAGTGGACCGGCGGATTCGGGAATGCCACGCTCTGACTCGCAAAATCCGCCAAAACAGCATGAAAACGCTGTAATATGCTGGTCATTGAATATTGCGCAACCATTTCACCATCAATAACTTACGATTTTCTGGAATTCTTCCGAATTCGGTGTGAACCTTCTGGTCGATACGGCGTCATAGATGAGCCGGGGTCGTTTTCGCACCCCGGCCAGCCGCCGCAAGCACGGCAAATGCGGAATTTGCCGAACTTGACACCCGCGGCTGCACAAGCGACAGTTGAATTGAAGGTTTCGTTTTTTCTTTCCAAACCGCGCCCAGGCGCAGGAGCAAGGTCATGAATCGCTCGTTCAAAGCCATCGCGAACCGCATCGTTTTTGCCAACCGCAAAAACCGTGTTGTTATTCGCAAGGCTAAAACGAACGATCACGCCGCGCTCCATGCGTACGCCGTACATGCGCTCTATTGCTTGTACGGTAGTTTGCGCGGAGTGCTAGGTGCCAGTACGCAAACGCGTACGGGTACCACGGCACGGCTAACCGACTGTTGCACAGCAATGTGGCAGTCGGGGATGCAGCCGTGCCCAGTGGTACGGCGCCGGTCACCGGCAGTCGTCGTAGTGGCGTAACACACCGTTCGCCACGGGCCAAAAAAAGGCCCGACAACTCGACGAAACTTACCCGGTGACGGCTCCCCTAAGCAGCCGCACCTGGCTGCTTGCCGTAACTGGGCACCTCCGACTGTTCGACGCCATTCGCAATGCGTTTGGCAACCGTCAGCTCGGCTTTCCCGGAGAGAACGAACATGTCTATCGCATATGCAGCAAACGAAACTGAAGAACTCGTGGACCTGGTCTCAGCCGCCCAGGATGGCGATCGCGCCGCCTTCGGCCAGTTGTGCGTCCGCTTCGAGCGAATGGTGTACGGCATCGCACTGGCGCGGCTGGGCAACCACGCCGAATCGCAGGAACTGTGCCAGGAAGTGTTCATGCACGCCCTGGAAAAGATCAATCAGCTCCGCGAGCCGGAGTGCTTCGGCGGCTGGTTGCGGTCGATGGCGCAGCGCATGGCCATCAATCGCGCTGTCCGCCGGCAGCCGCTCACCACGGCCGAGGCCGACACGCTGGAAGGTTCCGCGGTCGAGCAGCACACTCCGCTCGATCGAGCCCTGGCCGGCGAGCGGCAGCGGCATGTCCGTGCCGGGCTGAAGCGGCTCAAGCTGATGGACCGGGAAACGCTGGTGGCGTTTTACATGAAAGGTCGGTCGTTGGTCGAAATGAGCGATCAGTTCGACTCACCGGTCGGCACCATCAAGCGCCGGCTGCACGTTGCTCGTAAGCGATTGGCCAGAGAGCTATCGGCGATGGCGCCATAAAAAATTCCCTCTCCCTTGATGGGAAAGGGCAGGGTGAGGATGCTGAATTCAGTGCCTTCGAGATTGTAATGATTGTGAAATTGATCGGGTGACTTCCCCTCTGTGCCCCGCGTGGCTTGTACCTTGTGTGCAATCCGCGCGGGGCCTCTTTTTGGTAACGGGCAGAGTCTAGCGATGGGACATATGTGTACGATCGGGGAGATTGCCTAAGATGTCGAGCGAGTTTGACCTAAACTTGCGATAAGAATTCATATATCGTTTCGCTTCGGAGGATTTGCCGTGGCTAAGTTTTACACCGAGCTCGACGAAATGCTGTGCAAATTTATCGCTGCGCAGCACATGTTTTTCAACGCCTCGGCCCCCAACCAGGGGCGCATCAATGTATCGCCGAAAGGGCTCGATACTTTTCGGATTCTAAGCAATCAGCGAGTGGCATATCTCGACCTGACCGGCAGCGAGTGCGAAACCGCCGCCCATATAGCCGAAAATGGACGGCTCACGCTGATGTTTTGCAGCTTCGACGAAAAGCCGCTGATTCTCCGGTTGTACGGCCGTGGTTCAGTGGTTCATGAGCGCGATCGAGAGTGGCAGGAACTACGCTCGCATTTCCCGGAAATTCCTGGCGAGCGGCAGATTATTGTGCTCGACATTGAATCGATCATGACCACCTGCGGCTTTGCCGTCCCCCGGTATGAGTTCAAAGGACACCGTGAGATGCTTCCGGACTGGGCCTGCAAAATGGGCGATGAAAAAATGGACGAATATCGCCATCAAAAAAACGAGCGCAGCATTGACGGGCTTCCGACCTATCTATTCGAAGATGCGCCAGCGATGCCCAGCCAAGCAAACCACTGAAAAGTATTCCCGTGCATTACCTGCTCTATT
>DASXPQ010000004.1:0-2895 GCA_036493575.1 Pirellulales bacterium | reverse complement strand
AATTCTGCGCTATGTGGCCAAGTTATGGTAAACTTGTGCCGCCATGATGCCCAATTCTTTTCCGCTGGCGGTGCTGCGGTGGTCGACCGATTGGTGGCTGCTGGTATTGGTCCTTAGTTATTTGCTGGCGATCGTCAGCGTCCCTTCGGTTTTGCTCCAGCGCCGTGGCCGCCCGCACTCGGCCGTTAGCTGGCTGCTGATCTTGTTTGCGTTGCCTTGGATTGGCATTTTCCTATGGTGGGCGATCGGAAGAAAGTACTTGGAGCGGCAACGCCGCCGCCGCCGAAAAGCCGCGCTGCAAACGGCATTCGCGCTAACTCAAGTGCGCGAAGAAGCGTCGCCGCGCATCGATTCCGCCCTCGACTTGTTGCCCATCCAGCGCATGCCCATCGAAGAAGCTGAATGGGTATTTCCGCCTACGGTCGACAATCGATTGCGTCTACTGGTCGATGTCGCTGAAGCATACCCAGCCATGCAGACCGCCATTCGCGCCGCACGCCAGCACATTCACATCTCGTTTTACATTTGGAACAACGACGCCACGGGCAAGGCTTGGCGCGATTTATTAATCGAAAAGGCGCAGGCCGGCGTGCAGGTGCGATTGTTGCTCGACGGCTTGGGCAGCCGCTTCGCCCGTCGCCATCATTTGATGCGACCTCTGGAAGCTGCCGGTGGCGAGGTGGCGTACTTTTTGCCGCTGACGCTGTGGAACCGGCGCCCGACAATCAATTTCCGCAATCATCGCAAAATGGTAATGGTCGATGGCTGCACTGGGTTTCTCGGCGGCATCAACATCGGCGACGAATACACTGCCGACTGGCACGACTTGGCTTTGCAAATGGAAGGCCCGGTGGTCGATCAATTGCAGGAAACGTTCGCAGAAGACTGGTTTTTTGCCACCGGCAAGGAAATTGTCGCGCCCCATATTTTCTGCAATTGGCACACGCCTGAAGGCCGCGCCGCACTGCCGCCCCCCGATGACGACCAGGCCGTGTGCAGTATTTTGGCCAGCGGACCCCACACCCCGCACAACTTCACGCACGACGCCATCTTTCTCTCGCTGACACAAGCGCGGCAGCGGGTTTATATCAGCACGCCCTATTTGATTCCTGAAGAAAGCACCATGACGGCGCTGCGCACCGCCGTTTATCGCGGTGTCGATGTGCGCGTGTTGGTCCCCGCCAAAAGCGATGCTTGGATCGTCCAATGGGCCGGCCGCTCCTACTATCCTGACTTGCTCAGCGCCGGCATTCGCTTATTCGAATATGAACCGACCATTTTGCACGCGAAAAGCATCATGATCGACGACGATCTCTCCATCGTCGGCAGCGCCAACATCGACGTTCGCAGCTTCCGCTTGAACTTTGAGGCCAGTTGTCTCACCCGCAGCAAACCGCTCGCCCAGCGCCTGCTCGATCTATTCGCCCGCAACCTTGAGCACAGCCGAGAAATCACCCACGACGACCTCCACCGCCGCTCCTACCTAGTACAACTAGGCGACGCCGCGGCGCATTTGCTCAGCCCGCTGATGTAGAGCCGGCTTTCGCAAGCAGGTAGCACACAGCATTCCCAAGATGCCCAGAACCAAGGTAGCGGGTTCAGGAACCGGCGTCATGAGAAAGCCACGTACCTGACCATCGAGTTCGCCATAGCCAACAATATCGCCTGCATTGTTAAGTGCAAATGCATAGTCGAGTTGCCAGCCGGTGCCTGCGGGAATGAGACTGGAAAGCAATTGCGTACCGTGCGCCTGGTCCCAGAGGAATGCGCCCCCGCCGTAAGCGCTCCCAACGACTTGATCAAGATCGTTAATGGCTGAACCGTATGGAACTATTTCATGTGTTCCAGAATTCAGGTCCCAGATCAAACCCCCAACGCCGATCTCAAAGCCCAGCACGTGACCCAAGTTGTTGACAGCTAGTGCTTGAGATGAGCCTCCTGCAACTGTCGGTAGTTGTCGCATTCCATTGGTTTCGTCCCAAACGAAAGCGCCCCAGCCAACTCCCGGCATGTCGCTATAGCCGACGACCTGGCCATAGCTTTGCACAAAAAATCGCGTCAAGCCACAATTTCGCGAAGCTGTCACGTGTTGCTGTCGCAAAGGATTGTGTGTAGGTCAGACTTTTTGGGCAAAGCCACCTGGCCATGATTGTCTATGCCGTTTGCAAAGCTGTCGCCATTACTTCCAGGCAAGTCTCCGATGGCGTGGATTCCATTGGTAACATCCCAAATGAATGCATGGGGGATATTGATGGGCTGTGGGCCGTTTCCAAAGTCAAGCACTTCCTGGCGCTCGGCGGTTCCCGCAACTTGACCGGAACTATTAATGGCAACGGCCTCGCTATTGCCGTCAAAGCCGAATCCGAGCATTCCTGTACCCGCACTCCAATAAAATGCCCGTCCGTAGGGAACACCTGATCCGGGCAGCGGAATGAATGATCCGCTGCCATAACGGCCAACAATTTTGCCGGTATTGTTAATGCCTTGAAGGCTCGCGCCAATCAGTTGGCTGCTAAATAGTTCACTTGGTGTTCCGTTGTAATCCCAAACGACCGGCCGTGACTGTCCGACATTTCCGGACCGGTTTAGGGTGGATTCTCCCACAATCTCTCCGGAATCGTTCAGGCCGAAGCCAATGCTATCCAGGCCGCCAGGAAGCACATTTAACGCGACGATGTTATATGTTGGCGGTGCGGCATACAAAGCGGGTGCTAACGCCAGCATGAAAGACAACGACATTGCCGCCATGCTGTGACGCTTGGCCTTTACGTATGCGAAAAATGGTCGTGGTTGATGCATAGTTGCGGTTTTTAGGATAGTCTGTCTTGACCTGTGATGCGATTCTATTAAGCAAAATTCGCAGCCACATTGATCAATCCCAACAATGTGGTCCAC
>DASXPQ010000003.1:0-4511 GCA_036493575.1 Pirellulales bacterium | reverse complement strand
CAAAAACCGTGGACGTCATTCGTGACGCGCAGCGCAAAACGGTCAAAATATACGGCGCCGGCGGCGTGCGCGGTTTGGACGCGTATCAGTCGGGCTGTTTGATCTCGCCCGACGGTTACGTGTTAACAATTTTCAGCCATGTGCTCGATTCCGACACTATTACCGTCACCCTCGATGACGGCCGGAAATTCGAGGCGAAGCTTGTGGGAGCCGATCCGCGATTGGACGTGGCGGTACTTAAAGTCGATGCCACGGACCTGCCGCATTTCGATTTGCATGCGGCGGCCAGCGGAACGGAAGGAACTCGCGTGCTGGCGTTCAGCAATTTATTCGGCGTGGCCACCGGCGATGAGCCTGTCAGCGTATTACACGGAACCATCGCCGCGGTCACGGCCCTCTCGGCGCGCCGGGGCGCTTACGAATCGGCTTATCAAGGAACGGTCTATGTGCTGGACGCCATGACCAACAATCCCGGCGCGGCCGGCGGCGCGCTGACAAATTTCCAAGGACAACTGCTCGGGTTGTTGGGCAAACAATTGCGAAATTCACGCAACAATATTTGGCTGAATTACGCCTTGCCAGCCGAGGAATTACTGCCGGCAGTAGAAGCCATTAAGGCGGGGCAAGCCCGACCTGAACCTCAGCGCCCGGTAGCTGAACATCCGGAACATGCGCTAACCGCTCCTGATTTGGGCCTAGTTCTGGTTCCAAACGTACTGGAGCGCACACCACCGTTTGTGGACTCCGTCAGACCCGATTCGCCGGCGGCCAAAGCGGGCGTTCGCGCCGACGACCTGGTGGTATTTATCAACAAGCAATTGGTGCAGTCGTGCAATGCAGTGACCGCAGAGCTGGCGGACCTTGAGCCCGACGCTGACGTACGGCTGGTATTACTGCGCGGCGGCGAGTTAACGGAAGTAACGCTTAAGGCAAACGACCGGTGACCGGGGAGGACGCAGAAGTGACCCATCTAAGGCGGAAATTAAGTACCAATGCGCACTTCTGCACGGCAATATTCTGCACTGCCTTGGTCGGCGTGTGCGGATTAGTTCAGCGATCCCCGCTCCACGCAGACGACAATTTAGCGGCGCGCGAAGAACAGGCCATGAAGGCGGCCGTCGAGCACGTCGCTCCCAGCGTGGTTCGTATCGAAACGTTGGGGGGCCTGGAAACCATCGGAAATTTTCTGGTAGGCACGGGCCCAACCACGGGGCTAATTGTCTCGTCGGATGGTTACATTGTTTCCAGCGCATTCAATTTCGCGCAGCAGCCGGCGCAAATCCTTGTCGATTTGGCCGACGGCACGCGACTGCCTGCCAAGGTGGTAGCGCACGATCACAGCCGCATGCTCGTGCTGCTGAAAGTTTCCACCGACGGACTTAATGCCAAACGGCAACTTCCGGTACCGGAAGCGGCGCCCGTTGCCGAAATGAAAGTTGGTCAATGGGCCATTGCAATTGGCCGCACATTCGACGGCGGCCAACCAAACATTTCGGTCGGCGTCATCAGCGCGGTCAACCGTGTGTGGGGCCGGGCAGTTCAAACCGACGCCAAAATTTCACCCGCTAACTATGGCGGTCCGCTGGTCGATTTGCACGGCCGAGTGCTGGGCGTACTGGTGCCCATGTCGCCGCAGGAAACGAGCGAAATGGCCGGTCTGGAATGGTACGATTCCGGAATTGGCTTCGCCGTGCCGCTAGAACAAATCAACCGGGTGCTGCCACGCTTGATCAAGGGAGAAGATTTGCGTCCAGGACTGTTGGGCGTCAGTTTAAAGCCCGGCGATCCTTATGCCGATGCGCCGGTCATTGCGGCCAGCCATCCAAAATCGCCGGCCGCGCTGGCGGGACTTAAAGCGGGCGATCGAATTTCGGAAATCAACGGCGTAAAAGTCGGCAGCGCTTCGGAAATGCGCCATCAACTGGGCCCAATGTATGCCGGCGAAAAGGTTGCCGTGGTGGCCTTGCGCGGTAATGAGCGGATCGAACGCTCGGCGGAGTTGATTGGCAAGCTGCCGGTTTATATCCATCCGTTTTTAGGAATTCTGCCCCAACGAGAATTTGAAACACTCGCCAGCAAAACCGGCGATGACGCAAAAATTAGCGACGACACTTCTGATGCTCGCAAAGGTGCGGCATCCCTCGGCGTGGTCGTACGACAAGTTTACCCAGAGAGTCCAGCGGCTCTTGCGGATATTCGCTCGGGCGATCGAATCGTGTTGTTGAACGGCGAGGCGGTGAAAAACAGGTCGCATTTGCAGGAACTGGTGGCTGCCATTGAACCGCTCGAGAAGGCGCGGGTGGAAATTGAACGAGACGGAAAACGCCAATCCGTGGAAGTGAAACTAGCCACGCTGCCGGAAGCGGTGCCTGAGAAACTGGAGGTTGCCCGCAAATCGAATCCGCCCGCGGATGAAAAATCCCCTCCCACGGGCAAAATCGAAATCAAAATTCCTGAAGCACCCAGCGGATGCATTGCTTACGTGCCGGAAAATTACAACTCGCACGTTTCCTATGGGCTGGTGGTCTGGATGCATCCGGCCGGCGGTTACAAGGCCGACGAATTAGTTGCCAAGTGGAAACCGCTATGCGAAGCGAACGATTTGATTCTGCTCGCACCCAAAAGCGCGGAAGCCGGTCACTGGCAACGCACCGAATTGGAATTTGTCCGCAAAGACATGGACGATGTATTGCAAAAGTACAACATCGATCGATCGCGGATTGTCGTTGCCGGCGAGGAAGCAGGCGGCGGCATTGCATATTTGCTGGCCGCACAAAATCGTGATGTAATCCGCGGCGTGGCCGCCATCAATGCCGCGGTTCCACCGGGCATGATGGTGCCGGAAAACGATCCCGTACAGCGGTTGGCGGTGTTCACCACGACCGCCAAAAGCGGATCTCCGACGGTGATCGCCGGGATTAAGCGTTTGCGCGATGCCAAATTTCCGGTGACCGAGATCGGATTGGGTGACACGTCTCGACCGCTAACCACCGAAGAACTTGCGGAATTGGTGCGTTGGATTGATACGTTAGACCGGAGCTAACCGAGGATCACCTGTCATGGATGTTCCGCAAGCCACTGCCGATTTGAAATCGAGCGACCCGGCCCTCCGCGCGAAAGCCGCTGAAGAATTGGCGCATCTGGAAGACGCTGCGCAGCCGACTGCCGTTGCTCTCGTCGTGGCGACTGCCGACGAAGATGAAAGTGTTCGCCAATGGGCCACGGCGGCACTGGAATCTCTCGGGCCGCCGTCCGTGCAGGACGCTGCGGCCCTGGCTAAGCTACTCTCCGACGCGCGCTTGGATGTCGCTTATTGGGCGGCAACTCTATTGGGCCGTTTAGGCCCTGACGCCGGCGATGCAAAAAATGTGGCGGCGCTGGTCTGTGCGTTGGACGGCCATCCTGGACAGGCTGTGCGGGAACGAGCAGCCTGGGCCCTGGGGCAAGTGGGACCCGCCGCGGCCGGTGCACTGCCGGCGCTGCAAAGCGCCACGAGCGATGCTCAGCCCCGCCTCTCGCGCCTGGCCAAACAGTCGATCGAGCAAATCTCGGTCAAGTAATTTTGCTTCGATCGCTTTTCTAGATCCGCATACGCGCCCTCGGACACGACGGCAAGCAGCGATAGAATAAGCGGATGCTCACCGAGAATAGTATCGCGTTCAAAGAATGGGCCGTGGTGTGTGCCGCACTGGCGTCGGGCCGGCAGACCATTATTTTGCGCAAAGGGGGCATCGACGAAGGACACGATGGGTTTCGCGTCAAACATCGCGAGTTCTGGCTGCTGCCGACGCGGTTTCATCAGGATGCCGCGCAATTGACGAGTGATGCTCAGCCACTATGGGAACAAATTCAAAACAGTCCGCCGCCCGCCGGTAAGTTTCTAATCGATTTATATGCAATCGTCGAAGCCGTGCTTGAAGTTCGCGATCTGGCTAGCTTACAAAACCTTAGTGGTCAGCACATATTGTCGGTCGAAACCGTCGAGCAAAGATTTCACTATCGCCAGCCGGGCTTGTTTGTGCTGACGGTGCGAACTTATCGTATTCCAACAGCGTACGAAGTTCTCGACAGCCCCTACATCGCCGGCTGCAAAAGTTGGGTGGAATTACCGTCGCCGCTTTCGACGGCCGGTGCAAAGCCGGTGCTTAATGAGGCCACATTTGCTGAGAAACTCAAATTGGTCAATGAGCGATTGAATCACACGGAGTAGTGCCTAGCTCGTTGTACCTCGGGGCCGGTTTTGGTAGTTTGTCTGTCGATTAGGGAGCGGCACTTAATACATGAGGGAGAAATCGCATGTCCAAAAATCGCAAGGCGGAAGTCGAGGCGGCGCAAAAGACACTCGACCTGAAAAATAAAAAATATCAGCTCGAGCTCGATACGTCGGCCGGAAAAATCACGCTGGACTTGGCTTCCGACATCGCGCCAGGGCATGTGGCCAACCTTTTGGGGCTGGCGAAAATTGGGTATTACGACGGCCTGATTTTCCACCGCATTATTAAAGGTTTTAT
>DASXPQ010000002.1:0-2248 GCA_036493575.1 Pirellulales bacterium | reverse complement strand
CGCCGCAGCCCGTCCAATGTTTTGCGATGAATGCGGGCTAGCAGCCGCCGTTCACACCACTCAGTAGGCGTCGAGGAACGGGGGGCGAGGGCTGAGGGATGGCGACGAGATTGTCCGTTGGGGACAGAACTACCATCCGTCGCTTGCTTTGGATCAGTACCGACCACTGGTCGCTGGCCATTGACGACTGATTCCTGTGTGAACTGTCCCCGCATCACCGTGCCTTCCGCTTCGACCGCTTCCAGTGCGGTAAACACCTGGTCGGCATCGAGCGAAAGTTTCTCGCCCAATTGTTCGGCGGTAACCGGTCCACTGCATTGCATGCGGCCGCGCACCAAGGTGACGATGGCCTCCGCCGATTCCCAATTTTGCCGCACCGTTTCGGGCAACTTCACTGGCGGCCTGGGTACCGCCTGCGGATAAAGCGATTTCACCAGTGGCCAGCGCTCTGCCACAGCCCAGAAGTGCGGCGCGGACGAAATGTGAGGATGATTGACGGCGTCGCTTCTGTCGTGGCCGTTTTGGACTTGATGTGCCGCATCGACGCGCAGCGCGCGGCCAGCCGCAACCAATTCTTCAAACTGTGGCGTCCACTCCGGGGCTTCATCTTCCCGCAGCAGACACAAACCATGCAGCGCATCGTGCAGTTCTTCGGCATCGCGCACCAGCGGCCATGCTTCGGCACGCACTTGCGCAATCGCTTCCGGATCCAGCCGGCCTAAATCGCTGGCCGATTCAAACGATAGGCCTCGCCGCAGCGAGACGGCCCTGGCACGACGCTCCTCTAGCGGCGCATCGTCCAAAAAAGCGTACGGATTGGCATTGAGAATTTCGTGACTGAACGGCGATGGCTCTCTTGTATCGCGGGCAATCAGCTCGATCTTCCCTTTGCGAATATCGGCCAGCACTTCAATCCAGCGATCGACGTCCATCGCTTCGTGCAAACAATCTTCAAATGTTTGATGGATAAATGGATGGTCGGGAATCTCCGTATCGCCGTGATGATTTTCCAAGCATCCGGCCTGGGCGGGAAACACCGCGGCCAGCAAATCGTCGGAGCGGAAACGCTGCAAATTCGGCGGCACACGCTGACCATGTTTATTACGCAGCACGGCCAAGGCTCGGGTCACGCACCAACGCCACCGGGTTTGAAACAGCGGTGCGGCCAATAGCGCTTGCTCCAACAGCCGTCGGCCGTTTTCCGGAGTCAACATACCGAACATCGATTCCAGCGGAAAACTGTGTTGTGGCCCCAACGACAGTACGATGCCGTCTTCGTCGGCGCTGGCCTGCAATTCGAAATCGAACGAACGGCAAAACCGCTTACGGAACGCCAAGCCCCAGGCCCGGTTGATTCGGGCGCCCCACGGCGCATGGATAACCAACTGCGTCCCACCTGACTCATCGAAGAACCGTTCGAAAACGATTCGCTTTAGCGTCGGCACCAGACCGATAGCCACCACCTCTGCGGCCGTGTATCGTACCGCCTGCACAGCAGGATATTGATCGATTCCCAATTCTTTCTCGAGCCAGGCAATGGCACTGGATAAATCAGGTTCAGAGCCGTTTTGGCTGACGCAGGGCGCTACGCGCTGCTCCAAATCTTCGCGCAGGCGGGAAATTTCTTGCGACAATTCAATCGTTCGCCCCGGTGCTTCGCCCAGCCAAAATGGCACCGTGGCTGGTGCGCCTTGGGCGTCGCTCACATACACTTCCGAGCCGCGAACGTAACGCACTCGCCATGAAGTGTTGCCTAACAGGAAGATATCGCCGATGTTGCTTTCCAATGCGAAATCTTCATTCACAGTGCCGACGAAGGTACCCTCGTTTTCAGTAACCACTCGGAAATCGCCCAGCTCTGGAATTGCCCCTCCGCAGGTGATGGCGGCAATGCGGGCCCCGCGCCGGGCCTTCACACTTCCGGAAATCACATTGCGGTGCAGCCACGCTCCTGACCGGTTAGCCGGCGTGATGCCTTCGCTCAAAATTGCAACGATGCGATTAAATTGCTCGCGGCTTAGATTGCGGTACGGCCACGCTTTGCAGACCGTGGCAAATAAATCGTCCTCGATCCATTCGTCGTTGGCCGTCATTGCCACAATTTGCTGGGCGAGTAAATCCAGCGGAGCGACCGGCACTTCGATTTTGTCCAACCGCCCAGCCCGCACTGCGCGGATCAGTCCCAGACATTCAATTAACTCATCTCGAGTCAGCGGGAATAACCGGCCTTTGGGAATGACCCCCAGCG
>DASXPQ010000001.1:0-3409 GCA_036493575.1 Pirellulales bacterium | reverse complement strand
AGGCGGTGCCGGGCGACGTCGTCGTGTACAGCGATTCCGCCATTGAATTCATCGCAGATATTCACCCACTCATCGAGATCTGCCTGCAAGGCTCCGGTCCGATGCTGTTTCAAACCCACGACCACTTGAACATCGCCTGGACAAAACGCGACTGCCTTATCGGAATGGATTGCGACACGCCGCGCTTCCACCGGACCCAGCAATTAATGGGCGGCCTGCAAATTTACCGCCGCTGCGAAACTAGTTCGGAGTTCGTGCAGAGTTGGCTGAGCTATTGCTTCCAGGAGCATTTGTTGACCGACTCGCCAAATACATGCGGCCTGCCAAACTATCCGGAGTTTGTCGAGCACCGGCACGATCAATCCGTTTTATCGCTGCTGGCTGAGAAATGGCGCTTGCCAATTTACCGCGATCCGTCGCAATGGGGCAACCGCTGGGCGCTCCCGGAATTTAGACCTCCAGGCACATCACCGATTGAATCGTCCCTCGTCACTGGATCCGTAACGGCTTTGTATGACAACTCTCCCTACGGCCAACTCATCAATCATCATCGCTGCCGCAAAGGTCCCGAGCGCCGCCGAATATTACCGGCAATTCGTGCGATTCAGAGTTTTCGATATCTCGACTGGCGGCGCAAAGCGGCGTAAGTAGACTCGCAGCGATTGCGCAAAGCACCTCCGAACTTAACCTGAGTTCGCTGTTCAATCGACCCCGGCTTTGGCCCCGGCGATCAAACTGATGAATTCGCGATTGGTTTTGAATTTGGCCAACTTGCTTGTGAGCTGCTCCATGGCATCCACGTGATGCATGTTCGCCAGCGTGCGTCGCAGCATGGTTACCGCATGCAGCGTTTCAGCATCCAGCAGCTTTTCCTCGCGGCGCGTGCCCGACTGAGTAATATCCAACGCCGGCCACACGCGGCGGTCCGCCAATTTACGGTCCAGCACCAATTCCATGTTGCCGGTGCCCTTGAACTCTTGAAAAATGGCCTCGTCCATGCGGCTACCGGTGTCGATTAGGGCTGTGGCCGCAATCGTCAACGAGCCACCTTCTTCAAACAGCCGGGCTGTGGCAAACAACTTCTTCGGAATGTCGAGCGCCCGGATGTCCAATCCACCGGTCGCCGTACGATCACCGCGGGTGACCTTGTTGAACGCCCGCGCCATACGCGTGATGGAGTCCATGAGCAAGAACACATCTTTGCCCATTTCCGCCAGCCGCTTGCAGCGTTCTACGGCAATTTGCGCCAACCGCACGTGGCTTTCCACATCGCGATCGAGGCTACTGGCAATCACATCGCCCTTCACGCTCCGACGCATGTCGGTCACTTCCTCGGGCCGCTCATCGATCAGCAGCATTACGAGTTTCATGTCCGGATAATTCTCGGCTACCGCCTGGCTGATTTGCTGCAGCAGAATAGTCTTCCCGGTCCGCGGCGGAGCCACGATCAATGCCCGTTGGCCTTTGCCAATCGGCGTGAGCAAATCGATGACCCGCGTGGTAATCGGCTGTTGGCCCGTTTCCAGTTGCAGCCAGCTCTCCGGGTTGATGGGCGTTAGTTGATCGAAATCCTTGACGTTGGGATAATCCTCGGGCTTCATGCCGTCGACATCCAAAATTTCCTTTAGTCGCGGCCCTTGCTGGCGGCGACTATGCTGCACCATTCCGTTGATGAGCACTCCTTCACGGAGACGGAATTTTTCGATCATTGTGCCGGGGACGAACGGATCGCTGCGCTCCCGGGAAAGATTGTTCGAGATGCTGCGTAAAAAGCCGTAGCCATTTGGGTGCAGCTCCAACACGCCCGCACCGGGCTCAGGTGGAGTTGTATCGGAGCCCTCAGGAAATTCGACTTCGGGTAACGGAGCACGCGGCCCGGGATCGTTTCCATAGCGACGGAAACCCCCACCGCCCCCACCGCCGCCGTAGCCGCCCCCGCGGCCGTTCATGTGGCCGCCGTGGCCACCGCGTCCTCCTCCGCCCCCGCCCCCACCACCACCTCCGCCGCCTCCGCCGTAGAAACCACGACCGCGGCCACGACCCTTGTTACGCTTCTTACCCATAGCTCACCTGAAAGAAATCCTCACGATACGCCAATCCCGGCGAAAAGGGGTTGGATAATATCCAACACATACAGACTGGACGCTCAACTTCATTCCCTAGAGGTCCATGCCCCGACGGCAGGCTTAATGCTTGGCCGTCGCGGAACAAAGTAGACGAAAAAACCGCAAAACGTAGTCAGCTCGTGGCCAAGTGGCGCGCTGCATAGAGTCATGCCAAGTGGCAATGTTTCAAGAGCTTTAGCTTCGGGCTAAAAGTGCCCAACTTAATGACGGTAACCTCGGATAACTGCACCCGCGGATCATTGCATCCGCGAAAAGCCACTTTGCCGGTTTCCAGCCCCTCAGGCCAAAAACGTTTTGCCGCAGATGAGCGCTCTCGGGAAACTACTTTCGTTACCCACGCTCAAATTGGCAAGTGCAAAGCAGCGGTCAGATCAAGAAGCATTGCATTCCCCGCGCCGAATACTTGGTCACGGGATGCGGCCGCGAGAATCATCTGTACGGCCGGCTGCGCCTAATTGGTTAGGCAGATTACTCTAACTGCGCACAATCATATTCATAGTTCGGCCTATGTCAAGCGGTCGATCAAGTCCACGCTGAGAATTTAGGGGATTTTTCTCAGTCCTGGTCGATTCAGCCGTTTTTTCTGTCGCGACGGGATCACAAATTGAAGATCGTCTGGCGGTTAATAGGTAAAAAACCACCCTCAGCTGTATCGCCTCATGGGGAACTCTCCAGCTAGTTCGAATACGTGGATTTCCGCTTTGCGACGCCACTTCATTGGCCTTTTTCCGGCGTTTTTTCGCGGAAAATCGGCAATCTCGCCGCTGTCGGCAATTTTCATATAACCGCGACCTCTTCCCATCCGATAACCAGATAGAGGACTGCTATCGTTGTCCGATTGCATGAGCGATTTATCGCTCCACGGTTCATCCACGCTCGTTCGCAGCGGGTGGACCGCGACGCATAGGCACATCGATACCCACGCACATCATTAGTCACTATTTGTGGTTTGTTGACGGGGGATTTCCACAATGTTCCGACCGCGTGAAAAGCATTTCGCGGCGCTAGCCGCCCTTTTGATAAGCTCATTCTGCTCTGGCGTCAGTCTTGCCGCCGCGCAAACCAGTCTGCCCTGGCAGACGAATTTAGAAAGCGCCAAGCAACTCGCCGCACAAACAAATCGGCTGGTTCTGGTGCATTTCTGGTCGCCGGGTTGCGTCCCCTGCAAGCAGTTGGAGAAGAACGTTTTTATACAGCCTCAAGTGCAACAGACGATTCAAGCGCGCTTCGTACCGGTGAAAATCAACGCCGACGATTGGCCGACCACCACCAAGCAATACGGC